>JALYGL010000019.1 GCA_030777125.1 Actinomycetota bacterium | reverse complement strand
GGCCTGGTCGAGGGCCGGCGGCAGCACCTCGAGCTCGCGGTTGACCTCGATGCGGATGGCCTGGAAGCTGCGGCGGGCCGGGTGCCCGCCTCGCCGGCGGGCGGGGGCGGGGATGGCGTCGCGGATGATCTCCGCCAGCGCCGCCGTCCCATCGACGGGGCGGGCGGCGACAATGGCGGCGGCGACACGGCGGGCGAAGCGTTCGCCCCCGAGGTCGGCCAGCACCTCGGCCAACCGGGCCTCGGGATAGCGGTTGACCACGTCCGCCGCGGTGGTGGGCTGGCCGGCGTCCATGCGCATGTCCAGCGGACCGTCGGCCCGGTAGCTGAAGCCGCGATCGGGCCGGTCGAACTGCATGGAGCTCACGCCCAGGTCGAACAGCACGCCCGAGACGCTGGTGACGCCGAGGTCCCGCACGACGGCGGCCATGGCGTCGAACCGGGCCTGGCGGAGCACGGCGCGCCGGCCGAAGCCGTCCAGCGCCCGGGCCGCCTCGGCCAGGGCGTCGGCGTCACGGTCGAGGCCGATCACCTCCAGGTGGCCCGACGACTCGAGCAGTGCCCGGGCGTGGCCGCCCGCGCCCACGGTGGCGTCGACCACCGGCCCGGGGGGAACCGGGCGGAACAGCTCGACGACCTCGCCGGCCATGACCGGCACGTGTGCTTCGCTCATCCGCCATCTCCCGACCGGCGCAATGCCGGGACGGGCGCCCGGCGATGGAAGGAGGCGAAGAGGGGGATCTTCCCGCTCTCCGGTCGGGAGATGGCGCACCAGCGAAGCCGCGGCCATCGGTGCTCACGAGGCGGCACCGGCCGCGGCCGGTCGGCGCCGGCGGGAGGCCTCGGCGCCCCGCGCCTTCTTGTCCTGCCATGTGGCGCCGTCCCACACCTCCACGTGGTCGTAAGCTCCGACGATCACCACGTCACGCTCCAGCCCCGCGAACTCCCGCAGGTGCGGCGGGATGGCCACCCGGCCCTGCTTGTCGGGGGCCGCCTCCCGTGCGCCCGAGAAGAAGAACGAGGCCAGGTCGCTGTCCGCCTCGTCCCCCGACTTCGACCGCCGGTTCATCTCCTCGGCCCGGACGAGGAACGCCTGCCGCGGCCACAACCCGAGGCAGTCCACCTCGCTGGTCACGAAGGCGTCGGCCAGCCGCTCGCGGAACCGGATGGGGAGGATGATCCTCCCCTTGGGGTCCAACGCATGACTGTCCTCGCCGAAAAAGGGATCCATCTGCCTCCACTTCGCACCACCTTAAACCCCTAGCCTCCCCAGGGTCAACATCCCGGCCCCTCGCGCGCCTCTGCCCGCCGCTCGGGCCGGAAATCGGTCAAGATGCCGGACGGTGCAACTCCCCGTGCGTACGCGCGTCGCCGCCCTGGCCGGGCGCATGGTGGCCGAGGTCTCCCGTCGAGCGGGCGCCGGCGAGGGCTCCGTGATCGGCGGACGGGTCACCCTGGCGCTCGACCCGCGGGCGCTGGAGCTCATGGCCGCCGGGCACCAGGTGGCGCTGGTCTCGGGCACCAACGGCAAGACCACCACCACCCGCCTGCTGGCCGCGGCGCTGGCCACGCGGGGGCCGGTGAGCTCCAACTCGGCCGGCGCCAACCTGTTGCCCGGGCTGGTGTCGGCCCTGTCGTGGGAGCGGCCGGGGGCGATGGTGGCCCTCGAGGTGGACGAGGGGCTGCTCGCCACCGCGGTGGACACGATCCACCCGGCAGTGGTTGTGCTGCTCAACCTCAGCCGCGACCAACTGGACCGCATCGGCGAGGTCCGCCTGCATGCCGAGGCCTGGCGGCGGACGCTGGAGAGGTCGACCGGCACGTCGGTCGTGGCCAACGTCGACGATCCCCTGGTGGTGTGGGCCGCGGGCGCCGCCGCCACCGTCGTCTGGGTCGGCACCGGCCAGCGGTGGCGCTCGGACGCGGCCGCATGTCCCAACTGCGGCAGCCGCATCCGGTGGTCGCAACCTCCCACCGGGGACGACCCCGGCGACGGCACAGGCGCCGGGGGCAGCACCGGCGTGCACTGGGCGTGCACCAACTGCCCGCTGGCCCGGCCCCAGCCGGCGGCGTGGCTGGAGGGGTCCGACCTGGTGTGCGCCGACGGCCGGCGCTTCCCCATCAGCCTTCGCCTGCCCGGGTGGTGCAACCGGGCCAACGCCACCATGGCCGCGGCCGCGGTCATGGCTCTGGGCCTCGACGTCGGCCGTGCCGTTCAGGCCATGGCCGATGTGGGAGCGGTGGCCGGGCGTTACGAGGTGGTGCGGGTGGGTGACACCTCGGTGCGGTTGCTGCTGGCCAAGAACCCGGCCGGGTGGGCCGAGACCCTCGATCTGATCCGCCCGCCGCCCATCCCCGTGGTGGTCGGGATCAACGCCCGGATCGCCGACGGCCGCGATCCGTCGTGGCTGTGGGACGTCCCGTTCGAACGGCTCCGGGGCCGCCTGGTCGTGGCCACCGGCGAGCGCGGGCGCGACCTCGCCGTCAGGCTGCGCTACGCCGAGGTGGCGCACACCTTCGTGCCCAGCTACCTGGAAGCGGTGCAGGCCGCCGGCGGGCCGGAGGTCGACCTGGCCGCCAACTACACCTCGTTCCAGGATGCCCGCGCCGCCCTGGCCGACCACCGCAACGGAGGCCCGCCTCCCGTTCACAAGGCCGCTCGGGCCCTGTACCTCCCGCTCAGAGGGGCCGCTCGGACCCGTGGCTGATCCGGTCTCGATCGCGCTCCTCTACCCGGAGCTGTTGGGCACCTACGGCGACGGCGGCAACGCCACCGTCCTGGCCCAACGCCTGCGGTGGCGAGGCACACCCGTCGAGGTGGTCGACGTCACGGCCGGTGAGCCGGTGCCCAGCTCCTGCGACCTCTACCTCATGGGCGGTGGCGAGGACGGGCCGCAGGCCCTGGCCGTCCGTGAGCTCCGGGCCGGGCAGGCTCTGAACCGCGCCGTCGAGGACGGCGCCGCGGTCCTCGCCATCTGCGCCGGCTACCAGATCCTGGGCCGCGAGTTCCTCGGCCCCGACGGCCAGCCCCACGAGGGTCTCGGCCTGCTCGACTGCACCACCACCCGGGGCGAGGGGCCTCGCCGCGTCGGCGAGGTGGTCGTCACGCCCGATGAGTCCCTCGGCATCCCCGAGCTCACCGGGTACGAGAACCACGCCGGCGTCACCACCCTGGGGCCCGGCGCCAAGGCGCTCGGCCACGTCGTCGCCGGCCACGGCAACGACAGCGGCGACGGCACCGAGGGCATCGTCTCCGGCCGAGTGGTGGGCACCTACCTGCACGGGCCGGTCCTGGCCCGCAACCCGGCGCTGGCCGACCTGGTCCTGTCGTGGGTCGTCGGCCCCCTCGACCCCGTCGACGACGACGAGGTCGAGGCCCTGCGCCAGGAACGGATCGCCGCCGCCCGCCGTCCGCACCCCATCGCGGCCACCCGCCGCTGGGGCCGCCACCATCTGGGGTGACGACAGGCCCGGCCCAACCCGCCCCGGTCGCCATCGTCACCGGTGCCAACCGCGGGATCGGCTTCGAGATGGTCCGGACGCTGCTCGAGCGCGGCTACAGGGTGGCCTGCGTCGACCTGGTCCTCGACGACGGCGCCTACCCGACCGCACCGCCCGAGCGGGTGCTGCTGCTGCCGTGCGACGTGCGCAGCGACGAGGACGTCGCCCGATCGGTCGGCACCGTGGTCGGGCGATGGGGACGGATCGACGTCCTCGTGAACAACGCCGCCGTCGCCCCCTTCGGCTCCTTCGCCCAGATCAGCGTGGCGTCGATGCAGGAGTCGTTCGACGTGAACGTGTTCGGCTGCGTCCGAACCATCGCCGCCGTCCTCCCGGTCATGCGCGCCCAGGGTGGAGGCACCATCGCCAACGTCGCATCCGTGCTCGGCTTCACCGGACTGCCGCGCCTGGTTGGGTACGCGTCGACGAAGGGCGCGGTCGAGGCGCTGACGCGGAGCCTGGCCCTCGATCTGGCCCGCGACGGGATCGCGGTCAAGCTCCTGCACGCTCCCCTCACCCGCACGGCATCGGCCGCAGGCCTCGGCCTCCCGACATTCCTCATGGCCGATCCGGCCAAGGTGGGACAGCGTCTGGCCACGCGCCTCCAGTCGAAGAGGACGGTGGTCACCGCCGACCTCAGGACGGAGGCGTGGCTCCTTCTGGCCAGGCTGGCCCCCGCGACGACGGGCAAGGTGCAGGCGTGGGTCGTGGAGCGGTGGGCGAGAAGGCCTCCGTAGCAGGTCTCGGCTCCGTCACCGCTCGAGGCCGTATGTCAGGTGGGTCGCCGCCGCGACACCCGAACCGACCGCTGGACCAGCTGGCGGCGCTGCTCCCGGCGAACAGCGGCGTGCCCGAACCGAGCGGGATGGGCGCCAGGTGGATCCTGCTCGTCTGCCGAACCACCGTCGACGCATTGGCGCACCACATCACCACCGCCCATGACGACCGGGTTCACGACGATGGAGGGTTCCCGACTTGAGCGGCTCAGGCGGCGAAGCGCACGCGGAGGTCCACCAGTCCCCGAAGCGTGAGGCTGTCCCGGTGGGCCGGGACGCCGATCAGCTCCATCACCCCGAAGCGGTCCAGCAGTCGATCGAGGACGATCTGACCTTCGAGGCGGGCCAACGCCGCGCCGAGACAGAAGTGGATGCCGCCGCCGAAGCTCATCGGCGGGCCCTCGTCCCGAGCCACGTCGAAGCGCTCGGGATCGGCGAACCGGGCCGGGTCGCGGTTCGCCGCCCCGAGCATGGCCAGGACCAGGCCCCCGGCATCGATCCGCTGCCCGCCGATCGACAGGTCCTCGTATGCCGTCCGGGCCGCGATCTGAACCGGGCTGTCGTAACGGAGCAGCTCCTCGACCGCAGGTCGGACCAGCGAGCGGTCGGCCCGCAGGCGGGCGAGTTGGTCGGGATGGCGCAGCAGCGCCAGCAGCCCGTTGCCGATGAGATGGGTCGTCGTCTCGAACCCGGCGGCGAAGAGCAGGATGGCGGTGGAGATGAGCTCGCGTTCGCTCAGCTGGTCGCCCTTGTCCTCGGCCTCGATCAGCTTGGTCAGCAGGTCGTCGCGGGGGCGGGCCCGGCGCTCCGCCACCAGACCGGCGAAGTACTCCTCCAGCCTGTCGTCGGCGGCGGCGGCCTCGGCCAGCGCGGCCGGGGTGACGGCGAGCTCGAGCACCGCGGTCACGGCCCGCACGAGTGGGCGCAGGCCGGGCCGGTCCTCGGCGGGCACGCCCAGCATCTCGCCGATGACGGTGACCGGCAGGGGGAAGGCCAGCGCGTCCATGACGTCGACGTCGCCGGGCCCGAAGTCGTCGAGCAGCTCGCCGACGAGGGCCACGATACGGATCCGCAACGTCTCCACCGTCCGGGGGGTGAAGGCCCGGGTGACCAGACCTCGGAGACGGGTGTGGTCCGGCGGGTCGGTGGTCAGCATGTTGGAGCGGTCGTTGCGGAAGCGAGCCTGCTGCGCCGCCTGCTCCTCCGTCAGCCCGAGGGAGCTCGCCGCGCCGGAGAGGTCCTTCCCCACCCCCGGATGGCGGAGGAGCTGCTGGCAATCGTCGTACCGGCTGAAGGCCCAGAATCCGAAGGCGCTGCGGTGGACCGGCGCCAAGGCTCGCAGCTTGGCGTAGAGCGGGTACGGGTCGGCCCGCCCCTCCGGCGTCGCCACCAGTTCCATCAGGACGTTGTCGGCCTCGACCGCGGTCACCGCGGTCATGACGCTGTCGCCCCGTCGATGCTGACGGTGGCCTCGGCGGGGAGCCCGCCCGAGATCAGGCCGACGGCCGCCGTCACCGCCTCCGTCGTCCCTTCGACCGTCATGGCCAGGAGCACCGACTCGACCGAGCCGTCGAGGTGCTCCGGCTTCTCCGCCGCCGTCAACTCGACACCTTCGGCGTCGGCGAGCAGGGTGGCGACGGGAACGGCGAGCGACGGCGGGCCTTGGTACTTCACGTGATGTGTGGGCACCGCTCAAGCGTCGCGCAGCTAGTGGGCGTAGTGGTCCCAGAAGGGGTCACCCGTCCACCGGCAGCAGGAGGCGACACCACGTATCTGCCAGCCAGAGCTCGTAGCGGTCGGTGAGCATCACATAAAGCTCGGAGCTGTTCGTGGCCCAGATGACGTCGGCAGCCTCGTCGGGCCTCGGGCTCGGTTGCCGACGCATCGTGGAGGGCGAGGAACAGCGGGGCCATCCGGCCCTGGATCTCGCGCACGGCCCCGGCGTAGATGGTGACCTTGCCGGCCGGGTCCGGCTGGGCCATGGGCTGGTTCGGCGACGACTTCCCGCCCGAGCCGTCGAGGACTTCCTAGCGGTCATCCACGTCTGGCAGCCCTGACCCGCCTCGGGGCGGGCGGTACCCGGGGCGACGCCGACTCGCCCCGGGTGGCCACGACGCGCCGTGTTGGTGTGGCCCGGGTTGGGCTCAGCCGCAGTTGGGCCACGGGTTCGACCCCCGCTGGCTCCGGAGCTGCGCGGCGCGCGCGTCCTGCTCGGCCGGTGACGCCGCCGCCGGGTCGCCGCTACCGCCCACCGACTGCCAGGTCTGGCGGTCGAACTGGTAGGCCCCGCGGTACCGGCCGTTCGAGCTCACCGCTCCGTAGTCGCCGCCGGACTCACATGCCCGGATGGCAGCCAGGGTCCCGCCCGCGCCACCGCTGGGGCGAACGGTCGGGGTCCGCGGCGCCGACTGACCAGGCGTCCGCACCGACCGGCGGGAGGCCACGGGAGCAGGCACCGGTGCACTCCTGGCGGCCAAGCCGGCCAGCACGTCGGCCGGGACGGCCGTGGGTGCCGACGGGATGTCGAGGACCTGACCGACCTCGATCAGGTCGGGGCTGGCCAGGGTGTCGCGGTTGATGGCGAAGATCTCGACCCAGCGGTCCGACGAGCCCAGCTTGGCCTGCGAGATCTCGGAAAGGCTCTCGCCGGCGGTGACCGTGTGGGGGTGCGCCGGCGGCGGGTCGGAGGGCGGGGCGTCCTGGGCGGAGGCGACGCCGGCACCGGCGAGGATGGCTCCCGCCGACAACGCGGCGAAACAGAGGGTCTTCTTCATGGATGGTCCCCAATCTGTGTGTGGGCGATAGCTGCGTTCCGCCACGGCATGCGGCGGAAGTCGTTGGTGGTGTCATCTGCCCGGCCCCGGTGCAGGCCCCGGCCGCGGCTCTCCCTACTTCGGATCGGAGGAGCGGTACGGCGGGGCGGCCGGGAACACAGACACGGGCCGCGCTGCCCGCGATCTTGGCGGGCGCCGCATTGTCTACACGCTTGTGAACACGAGCACAAACTGAGCCCAGCGTCTCGGTACCGACCGGCGCCGCCCGAGGCCGCGGTCAGGACCACCGCGAGTTCTGCCTGAGCTGCGTGGGAGCCTGGGCACGGCATGGCGTCGCACGACACTGTCGAGGAGGAGATCGTCGTCGACGCGTCCGCGGCCAGGGTCTGGCAGGCGCTCGTCGACGCCGATCAACGCCGCTCCTGGTGGAGCTACATCGAGCTCGAGCCAGTCGTCGGTGGCCGGTTTTGCGAGCGGTGGACAGCGAGCGGCCAGGAGGTGGTGACCAGCGGGTCGGTGCTGGAGCTGGTCCCCTATCGATCCCTGCGGATGACGTGGTCGGATGAGACCTGGCTGGACGACACGGAGGTGGAGATCAGTCTGGCGCCGAGTGACCTGGGAACCCGCGTCACAGTGCGCCAGTCCGGATGGGACCGCCTACCTGACGGTCAGCGTCTGGCCGAAGAACACCGAGTCGGCTGGCGCATGCATCTGTCCCACCTCCGTGACCATGTCGAGCATGACGAGGGCCATGACCAAAACGCCCCGTGATCGTGCCGGACGTCCGGAACCACCCATGGGCCGATCCTGCTGAACGGCCGCTCACTACCCGGGCACGGGAACCAGGTCGGTCATCTCCGACGTCGGCCGAGGGGCGCCTGTAGTTTCCTGCCGATCACGACGGGGTGGACGTAGATCCTGTACTCGTCGATCAGGTCGTGTCGTCTGAAGGAGGCGGCCAGGTCGGCGCCGCCGAGCACCAGGTGTCCCCCGGGTTCGCCTTTGAGCGCCATGACCTCTTCGGGAACGACCTCTCGGACCACGGTGGTGTTCCAGCCGGCCTCCTCCAGCGTCCTGGAGGACACGAGGTTTGTCATCAGAACATCCCGTTGGCCTCCGCCAAGGTCTTGGAACGACCTGGATGGCGGCCTCCTTGCTGGGCGTCGGCAAAGGCATGTCACCAAGGCGTTCACGATCGCCTGACCCCCGAGCGGCGACGGCGGGCCGATGCCTGCTCGATGTACTCGTTCGCCAGCTTGGGCGGCGCACACGTCAGCCAGCCGTCGATGATCGCCTCCCGCACCGCTCGTTTGGTGGCCGCCTTCAGCTGGATCAGGACGGCTGAGTACCCGTCGAAGTGCGGGATGGTGAAGAAGGCGTTCGGCTGCATGGCCAGTACGGCCTCCTTCTCGCCCAGGTCTGCCACCCGAACGGCGAGAATCGGTCCGTCCGGCGGGATGGCATCGCCGAACCGGCGGACATCCGCCTTGCTGAACGACCGCTCCCAGGCGAACACCTTGCCGGCGACGGACCACGTGCGATTGCCGTGACGCTCGCCTTCGGCGACCTCCGGTAGGTCCAGGGCCGTCCGAGCGACCTCGTCGAGACTCACCATGCTGGGCACCGTACTGCTGGCGCGGAACTCGCTCAGGTCGGAGTTCGGCCTGCGTTCTTCGAGCCGGGCCTCACGAAGGCCAGGGCCTCCCCGGTCAGTGCCCGCCACGCCTCGTCGTCGTCGGCGACGGTCACCCATTCCTTCATCGGCCGACCCTTCCCACTGTCGAACGGCGACCCGGTCCCGTTGGCGATCAACGCCTCGACCCGGTCGCGTGGGAGCTTCACGACGAGCCGGCCACCCGTCACCATGGCGAAGATGGAGCCGTTGACCTTCAGCGCGTCGGAGCCGAACCTCCGCCGGTTCGACCCGCCCGGCGGCTCCACGTCCGGATAGGCGCCGAACTCCTGGACCAGCGCCGCGAACCGCTCCTCGATCTCCATGGCACCACCGTGCTACTCGACTGTCTGGACGTCGTCGACACCGGGGATGACCAGGCGGGGACCCCTCGACCGCCCTGATTCGGTCCTCTGGGTCAGGGAGACCTCGGGCTCGCCCAGCGCAGGAGATTCGATACGGAAGATGGTGGCCACCTCCCTGTCCCACTCGTTGACCAGGTATGCCGGAACGGCGACCTGGTCGGCGAGCGCCTCCACCGGGGCGAACGGTCCGGCGGTGTCCCGGGTGAAGCTGATCTGGCCCGGTCCCAACAGCGACGGCCCGCCGGCGATGCGCCAGGACGGCATCTCGACCGTTCCGAAGGCCAGGGACACTGGTCGGTTGCACGGGTAGGCGGCGCCGACGGGCCAGTCCAGGATCACGCCCGCATCCCCGGGGACCACCTCCATCAACGGCGTGAGCTCCGGGGCCCGGGGTGCGCTGAAGGCCAACCAGCCGCCGGTGCCGACGCTCTGGTCCGTGCCGACGACGCGAAGCACGTCGGCGTTGCCCGGGAAGGTGTCGCGGACGTCGATTCGGACGTCCCTCCACTCCGGATCGTCCCGGGGCAGCCGGTTCATCACCGGATCGATGTTGTTGTGGTGGCGGTGGGCGAACTCGTCGACGGCGACCGCGCCGAGGGGATCGACGGCTTCACCCCGTCGTCGACCGAACTCGACGGCGAGGTGATTCCCGTCATGGGTACGGCCCGCGACCGCGATCACCAGCGGCGCGCTGCCGTCGCGCAACCGCTCGGCGATCTCGTACCAGCCGGTGCGGGCGGTGCCGGTCGACCGGACGCCGTCCTCGCCCACCAGGCTCCCCCACACCGGAACGTCCAACGCCGGGTCCTCGTCCCCGAAGCCGAACGGGGGGCCGTGGCCCGGCGCGAAGCCACCGTTCACCGCGAAGATGCCGGGTTCGTCCGTGCCCGCCCGGCCGGCGGCGGCCGCCAGGGCGCCGTACCCCGGCGTCAGTTCCAGCGCGATCGAGTCCGCCAACCCGCAGCTGGCCGAGAAGACGGACCTGGCGTTCTGCTCCGCGATCGAGTAGCTGTCCTGCTGCTTCACGGTCGCGTCGAAGAACGTGACCAGCTGGATGACGACCGACAGGCCCAGCCCGAGTAACACCAGCAGGTGCGGGGCCGGCAGCCGGCTCGGTCGCCACGGAGCGCCCCGCGCCTGACGCCAGGCGGCGAGCACGACCGCGAAGAGACAACCGAGCACGGCGACGACGAGCACCGACGTGTGCAGGGGGATCCCGAGCACCGTGATCCGTCGGTCGACCCACAATCCGTCGAGGGCGGACACGAACCACCAGTTGTTGGCACCGGCGAGAGACAGGGCGATCAGACCGCCGACACCGGCGACCGCGGCCGCCCGCGCCCGGGTCGACACGAACAGCGCCGTGGACATGGTCCACATGGCGAGTGCCAGCACCACGGCCCCCAGCCCGGCGAAGGCGCCGAAGTGGTGCGTCCACTTCGTCGGGGTCACCGAGATGACGGCGAAGGCCAGCGCGGTCACGAGGAGGAGTCGCTGCCCCGGTCCCGCCGCCACTCCCGGGATCCTCCGCGTTCGCAACAGCGTCGCCGCGACGAGCACGACGCTCCCCGCCAGCAGGAGCACCGGCAGCCGGCGAACAACCGTCCCTTCCACGGAGAGCGGATCGAAGAGGTGGCTGTACCGCTCGATCTCCCACTCCCATCCCAGGCTCGGACCGATGACGTTGCGCACCCGGGTCGCTTCGGCCACCGCTCCGGCGGGCTGGTCGTAGAACATCAGCGTGAGCACACTCAGGCCGCTGGCGAGCACCACGGCCGCCAACGGCGCCCATCGCAGGTCTCGGCGAGCCCATACGATCCCCATCAGGCGGCGGGGGGCGACGAGGAGCGGGAGCAGTGCGATGAGGCCGGTAGGCGTGATGGCGATCGACATGACCGCGGCCACGATCCCGAGCGCCAGCGGCAACAGCCGCCTCGTGCTCAACGATCGCTCCACCGCGCAGAACGTGACCAGCGTGCCGACCACGACGAAGGGCTCCGGCCGGATGCCGTTGTTGAACGGCATCCACGCGGCAAGGAACGCGATTGCCGTCGCCCAGCGCAGCCACCGGCTGGCCGCCGGTCCCTTCCCCAGCCGGGGGATCATCAGCCGGCTCACCATCAGCCAACTCACCCCGGCCAGCACCAAGGTCGGCAGCCGCATCCACAGTAGAGACGCGCTGACCTGGGACCACCCGTAGTACAACTCGTAGAAGAAGCCGAACGGCGCCTCGGGGGCGTTGAACCACCGGTAGTAGTTCCCGACGAAGCCGCTCGACGGGCGGGCCTTGATCATGGTGAGGATGAACCCGTCGTCGACCGTGAACGGCCCCACGACGGCCCAGACCACGAGCACCCCGAAAACGAGCAGATCGTGTGGCCGCGGACGCCACCAGCGGCGGGGCACGACTCGCACCGACCTTGCTGTCTCCGCCCGATCGTCCAGCCTTCGGAGCGCGGCCAGCGCGCCGGCCAGTCCGACGATTACCAGCCCGACGAGGCCCTGCTTCCATGGTGTCGGCGAGCTCTGGAACCGGGTGTCGGCGCGGATCTGCACGAGCAGGCCGGTGATGTCGTCCTGACCGTCCTCGACGTCGGAGAAGACGCCGAGCACCTGCGGTCGGATGTCCTCGTTCACGGTCGCCACCGCCCCGCCGTCGCGGTGGATCTCGGTGCGTCCACCATCGGACACGAGTCGCCAGGCACAGGCGCCCGACGAGCGGACCGGCTCGGTGAGAACGACCCTGCCCCGACTGGTGACCCGCAGCTCGCCGCCGACGACCTGGACGACCAGGCCGTCGCCGCGTCCCTCGACGGTGTCGCTCGGGGTCGTGGCGAAGACCGTCCCGTCGGGCCTGCGCCGGGCCAGGTCGGCCACCGTGTCGCAGGAGAAGGTGGCCGTCAGCGCTTCGGGTTGGTAGGGGAACAGCAGGATCCCGACGGGCGCGGTCGAGTTCTCCACCGGCCACGTGTAGGTGGCGACCTGCTGGCGCACCGGCGCCAGCGGGACGAGGAGGGCAGCCAGCGCGCTGATGGCCCCGAGGACGATCAGGACCAGTCGAGCTGACGTCCGCTTCGGATTGGGCACCCGATGACGGTACTCACGGCGATCCCCCGGAGCCCGAGCCCGGGGCCGTCTGTCCACCCGTGGAGCGACCAGTGGGCGCCCCTGCGCATCGACGGGTATCAGGACAGGACCTGCGCCGCCGTGGCTGCACGCTGTCGCTCACCGCGGCGCTGCGCCAGATGCCGCGGGGGCGCTGATCTACCGCCGGACGGCTTCGGACAGTCCGTCGATGCGGTGCAACTCTTCATCGTCGAGGGAGAAGCCGAACACGTCGAAGTTCGACGCGATCCGCTCGGGCTTGGCCGACTTGGGAATCACGACGACTCCGTGGTCGACGTGCCATCGAACGACGACCTGAGCCGGCGTCACGCCGTGATGCCCGGCTATCTCGGTGAGCACGGGGTGGCGCAGGTCGGTGTTCTTGAACGGGCTATAGCCCTCCAGAACCACACCGCGCCGGCGGTGGCCCTCGAGAACATCCGCGTCATGCAGGGTCGGTCCCCACGGGATCTGGTTCACCTGGGGAGCCTCGCCGGTTGCCCCAAGGAGCTCGTCCAGTTGGCCGGTGGCGTAGTTGCTGACGCCCACAGCGCGAGCCAAGCCCTCGTTCCGCAGCACGAGGAGCTGCTCCCACACATTGGGCGCAGCCCCACTGCGAGGCGGCCAGTGGACGAGCCACAGGTCGACGTACTCCATTGCCAACGCCCGCAGGCTGGCCTCGAGCGTTCGTCGCTCCCTCCCGGCGTTGCGGGGTGCCAGCTTGGTCGTCACGAACACGTCTTCACGGGGAAGGCCGCTGTCACGGACGGCGCGACCGACATCGTTCTCATTGCGGTAGAGGGTGGCCGTGTCGATGTGGCGGTAGCCGACATCGAGGGCGCACCGGACGGCCCGGTAGCACTGCGAACCGGTCATCTCCCACGTCCCCAGGCCGATCAGGGGCAGCGATCCACCACGGCCGAGCGGGACCGTCGGTTGGCGGCCGTCAATGTCCATGTTCGCTCGTTCGGACGGCGTTCATCGTTGACAACGACTACCCGCGGTGGCCAGCAGGAAACGCGGCGGCGCACAGGTCAGCATGGCGAGGTTTCCCGCACTGGACGCCCTCACCTGCTGAGCGCACGTGCGGGCCTCGCCGGCCGAAACTTTCACGGCTCGACGTCGCCGCCATGGGTGATGCGGGACGCGATCAGCCCAACGAAGGAGGGCGCCGATCCGATGTACCACCACCCGAGGTGTCGCCCGCACGCGGCGCACAGGGCGTAGCACCACTGATAGCCCGCGAACCATGAAGCGTCCGGCGTGAAGGCCCCAGCCGTGGTGCAACCACTCGCATCACGGAAGCAGCGGATCGTCCAGGAGTAACCAGCAGGATTGCGGAACGTGTGCTCGTGGGCGCCGCCTCGCACGACCGCCAGCTCGCCCCTGGTAACCACAGCGCGGCACTGCGCACACCGGATCCGGTCGTCGCGAGCGGCGAACTCCTCGGCCTCGGGATCGCTGACCGGCACTGACACCGCGGAAGCGCCCATGGACGTCATTGTTGAGGACCGGTATCCATGGCGCACGTTGGGTCGGCGCCCGACAATCGCGTGATGACCACGATCAAGGATCCTCGGGGACGGTGCTGGCTGTGCCGCCCCGCTCGACGGTACGTCAGCACGCCACCGAGCGCCCCGGGTCGCCGCCGGGCGGCGCACTAGATTTCCGGTGTGCCGATCGGAGTGTTCGTTGGCCTCGTCTCGGGCCTTTTCACGTGCCTCGTCACCGAGATCTACTGCCACCGGTGCCTTGCCCACCGAGCCTTCCGGATGCATCCGGTGCTGGGGTCGTTTCTCGACGGCTTCATGCAGGTGTACGGCGGGGTTCATCCCCAACGGTGGGTCGGGGTCCATCGGCTGCACCATCGCTACGCCGACACGCAGCTCGATCCTCACTCGCCCCTCCAGCGCCACCCCCTCCTGGTGCTGGTCGGCACGCCCTACCTGTTCGCCATGGCCGCCCGACGGCTGCCGGCCGACTCGTCTCCAGCGCCGGGGATCCATCACGTCGCCGCCCGCATCCTCATATCCGTCTTCTGGCTGTTCACCATCGGGCCGGTTCAGACGTCGATTGCACTGGCCGTGCACCTCGTCTGCTACCTCGGCATCATGGGCATGGTCAACACAGCCGGCCACCGCTCAGGGACCAAGCCCCATCCCGATTTCCCGGGTTACGACCTGGCCTGGCTGGCGATCCTGTTGCTGGGCCACGGCTACCACAACTCCCACCACGCCCATCCGGCTGCGGCCCGCACGGGGTTCCTCGACCCGATCTGGCCGATCTTGCGCCTTCTCTCCCTGCTGGGGCTGGTCGCGCTCGATGACCAGCGGGCGCCGGCACAGGTCCGAACCTGCTGCATGGCGTCGGTTTCCATGGCTCCCGGTCCCTAGATGTAGTGCCCAGACGGCCCGGCGCCCGGCGCCTTCGTCTCTCCGGGGAACTCGGGAACGGCGAGGCGCTGCGTCGTGGTGACCGCCGGGATCAGCGCATCCCGCGGATCCCGGCCGGTGCAACCCGTCTCCCGGCCACCGCCGCTGCCGGCACTGTCGGGCGACCGAGCGCGGGATGTGCCGCGAGGATGAGGCTGAACTAGGCGGGAACTTGCTTCCGGAGGTCGTCGTAGACGGCCTCGAAGCGAGGCACCAGCGATGTCCACGAGAAGCTGGCGCGGGCAAGGGCGAGGGATCGCTCTCCTCGACGCCGGCGCTCGCCGGGCCGGTTGATCGCGTCGACGAGGGCCTGGGCCAGCTCGACCTCGTTGTCGGGGTCGACGAGCCAGCCGGTCGGCCGCACCGGGTCGGTGTTGATGAAGGATGGCGGGCCGCCGCTGCGGGTGGCGATGACGGGGACGCCGCACGCCATCGCCTCGATGGCGCTCTGACCGAACGACTCGTTCACGGAGGGCATGACCACCAGGTCGGCGGCGGCCAAGCCCAGGGGCAGCTCGTCGTGGCCGCGCCATCCCACGAAGAAGACGTCGTCCAGTCCCAGGTTGGCCGCCACCCGCCGCGGGTGCTCTCCCTCGAGCTCTCCAGGGTGGCCGCCCCAGACGAGCAGGCGAGCCGGGGTCACGAAGTCGCGTCGGGCGCGGGCGTAGGACCGCAGGAGCAACGGTATGCGCTTGACCGCGGTGAACCGCCCCACGTACAACACGAGCGGTCGGAGCTCTCCAGTGCCGTCGATGAACCGGTCGAGGTCGGAGTCGCGGTACCGGATGGTCCCCGGGACGCCGGTCTCGTCCCAGCCCCGAGGATCCTCGACGAGCCAGTGCCGAAGAAGGGCGTGGCGCTCGACCGGGGCGAGGGGGCGGGGACGGAAGCGATCGGTGTCGACCCCGTTGGGGATCCACTCGATCCGGGCAGCATCGACGCCGAGCAGTGACGAGGCCGCCTGCCGGTCCGAGGGCGAGGCCACGACCACGCGCCGGCAGCGGGCGGCGATGCGTCGCAGGCGTCCGGCCCAGAAGGATCCATGTCGCCAGCGCGCCCATTGGGTGGCGTGGAGGAGGTGCATCTGGCCCTCGTCGAGCTTCTGCTGCGATGCCAGCGCGCGTGGATCGAGCGAGACCATGCCCGACAGGTCGGTGCCCAAGGCCGCCGCCAGCTGCGATCGCCGGGCAACGCCTTCCATGAACTTCAGCTCGGTGCCGTGGAGGTGGGCGATGACCGGCGCTTGCGGCCGTAGGCGAGTGAGCGCCTCGTGGATGGGCGTGAGGTGATGCAGGTGGAAGACCTCTGAGCGATCCACGAAACCGGCCGGCAGGATACGGGTCCACGAGTCGGTGACGTGCTCGGCGAGCGCCGGGTCGACTGCGGCCAAGAAGCGGTCCGGGACATCGCCTCTGTCCTCATAGGACGCGTGCATGGGGACTGCCTCGCAGAGCGCGTCGTCGCCCTTGCGGTGGGCGTTCACCGCCGGCGTGTAGTCGACGGCATGAAGGTCGACGTCGGGAAAGAAGGTGACTGCGTTCGTGGCGTCACCGGGTCCGCCCAGGGAACCGGCGACGAGGGTGACGTTCCAACCGGCGTGGGCGAGTCTCGACGACAGGTACCGCGCCACCTGGCTCGAGCCGCCGCGTGGATAGAACCACAGACCCATGCCCACTCGGCCCTTGGACGCGAACTGCTCGTCGCTAGACCGGGTGATCACGACACGCCATGGCGGGCTGCGTTGTCGTCCGCCGGCTCTTGTCTTCCTTCACTGCGGACAGCATGACCAGTGCGTGTGGATAGGACCTGAACCGCCTGGTGTCGGCCTACTTCACCGTTGGCGAGGTTGTCGGAGCGCGCCAACGGCGGGAAAGAGCAAAGAGAACGGCTCCCCCCACTAGGAGCCCGATGCCCGAACCAAGGACGACCGAGGCCATCTGGATTCCCCCGTCGTCGTCATCCTCCGGGAACTCGTGCTGCACGGAGGTGAAGTAGACGTCCTGGAGCGGCACGACCGGGTTGCCTGCCCTGGAGTCACCCCACGCGAAGTGGGTGGCGTCGTCGGTCGCGGCCACCGCAAAAGGCCCTCTGGCGTCGTACTTCGGATTGACCGAGATGCCCTCGTCGCGGTTCATGGACCGGTCGCTGACGCGGATGTTCTGGGGAGCCCACGTGGCGCCGCCGTTCGTCGAGAACGTGTAGAAGGCATCCCAGCAGACCTCCCCACTGAGATTGGAGAACCCGCGCCCATCCGGGTTGAAGATCCCGTCGGTACGGAAGTCGTACCAGGCGACGTCGATCCGCCCATTGGGTGCGACGCTGATGCCGGGGAAGAGTTGGTTGTAGTTCGGCTTGCGGTTGGGATCGATGTCGTCGTTCAGTTGCATCTTCTTGCTGAAGGTGCTCCCGCCGTCGGTTGAGGCCATAAAGAAGATGTTGCGGTCGTCGCGGGGCGTCGGCGGTGGTGTCAGGCTGGCCTCGAAGACGACGTAGACATTCCCGTTGTCGGGGTCCACCGCTGCCTCGGGCGTCGTGAGGCAGAACCGACAGATCGCCACCTCGTCATCGATGGGTCTTGCGTTCCAGCTCTTGCCGGCGTCGGTCGACTTGGCGAACAGCAGCCTGTCGCCCGCGCCGGCCTTGCCCAGAACCGGCGGGGTGTCCGGAGGGCGCTGAGTCGTCGGAGGCGTGAGGGGACCTGTGCGAGCCGGCTGCGGGGGACAGCCCGCCCCGGAAGCCGGAGCGACGGTCGTGGTGGTACTCGCCGCCGGTGTGTCCGGCGGGGTCGGTGTCGGCGGCGGCCTGGGTGCGGTGGGTGGCGCGGGCGGGCGTTCCTTGGTGAAGGCGTAGATCGCACCGTCCTCGTCGACCGCCAGCGAGGGGACGTCTGCGCCGAAGATCTGATCGGGCGGCACATCTTTGAAGATGTCGACCAGGGGGCCGAAGGTTCGACCGCCGTCGCTTGAGACGGCCACATGGGAGCGCAGCGGATGCTCGTTGGTCGACAAGTTCGCCGGGCTGGACATGATCCCGGCGTAGACCCGCTTGGAGTCGGTGGGGTGCACGGCCATCCGGAGCCGGTTGTAGCGGACGGTGTCTTTGGCCTTGGAGCCGTCCGGCTTTGTGAACTCGATCTGGTCGGTGCCTTTGACGATGGTCGTGAACTGCCACGTCTCGCCCAGGTCGTCGCTGCGGGCCATGTAGACGTCGGTGGTCCCACTCCCGCTCGCGGTCTCCGATCCGGCCGCAAGCACGTACAGGGTTCCATCCCGACCGAACTCAGCGTCCATGCTCGGGCCGAACGTCGGCCTCGTGCACGACCCGTAGCCCGGGGCCTTTGGCTGAGATGTGCGGGTGGCCCAGCTGCGACCGCCGTCTCGGCTGACGAAGACCGGACAGGCGCCTGCCGTGGTCGCCAGGTCGTTGTCGACGATGACGAGCGTCCTGGCGTCCCGTGGGTCGACCAGGAGCTGTTGTCCGTAGTGTGAGCGGTTCGGCACGATGTCACCGTTCACCTGGACAGCGGGCAGCACGACGGGGCGACGCTCCTGGGCCACTGCCACCGCCGACAAGGCGGCGAGCGCGACGATGGTGATGATCAGCGGCGCTGAACGTCGAGGGACCGTTCCGCCGAGCCGGTATCCGCCAAGGTTGCGCATCCGTCCCCCTTTGAGCCGTTCCTGCAACCGAATGCTGGATCGGAGACCGGGAACCTTTCAATAGGTGCTCTTTCCACCTACCGCCAGAGATGGATCAGCTCGGCGCGCGCGCTCGACTGAGTGCTACTGAACGTCGAGCTGCACCTCAGGCCTACGGTGCGAGTACGGTCTCTCGGCTCTGCTCCGGCGGGGACGACGGAGGCTCGAGAGGGGCGCAGTTCCAAAGCGTCCTCGGTGGCTCAGCGAGCCGTGGTGCTCCAGCCGTTGGACGAATCCCCAACAGCTGGTCGCTCCAGCCAGGATCGGCGCTCGCGCATGCTTCTTGAAATGCTGACGGAGAGACCAACGGGTCGGGCGACAGCTAGGCCCGGCGCTCGGCGTTCTTCCGCCGGGCGAGGCCCTTGCTGGCCAGCTCACACCAGACGGTCTTCCCGTCGTCGCCGAGCACGTCGACTCCCCAACCCTCGGACAAGTCTTCGATCAGCTGAAGCCCTCGGTGGCGGGTGTCTGTGTCGACTCGGGGGGCTATCGGGATTGCGTTGCTGTCGTCGTGTGCCTCGATGCGGACGCGGCCGTGTTCGCCGGCAATTGTCAGGTCGACCGCGCTTTGCGCGTGACGCGCCGCGTTGGTGACGAGCTCAGTGACCAGCAGCTGTGCGTGACAGAGGGTGTCCTCACCAGCGCCTGCAGGCCGCAGCTCATCCTCGACGAACCGCCGTGCCTCAGTCGCGCTCCGGAGCTCAGGGGCGAATCGCGCTGTGGCCATCGAGAGCTTCGTACCCCTTCCCCACCTGGAGAAACAGAATGCAGAGGTCCGCGCCTCGCAGGTCGCCTGCGCGTCACTTTCCGGACGCGATACGCGCCGATCCGAGGCCAACGGTCACGCAGCAACCTCGCTTGTTGGGAGCCGGAACTGTGCGCGCCTCCATCCCGCCGCCCAGGCCGGCGAGCATCCCCCGGAAGAGTGAGAGATTCATCCGACAGACGAGCTGACCGCGGCTCTCCACCAACGACCGGAACGGGCAGTTGGTCAGGGCCAGGCGCCGCCCCGCGATCATCGGCTGGAAGCCGTAGTCCTCGGCCAAGGCCTCGAGCGCGGCGACGGTCCTCCGCCGACTCCTACGGCCGCCCCCGGCACCCCCGGCCCCCTCTCCTAGCGCGTGGCCGAAATCCCAGGCTGCGCCGTCGACCGCCGCCTGTGGAACGGCGGCGGCCTGGAGCGCCCCAGCGAAGACATCGGCGGCCAAGCCGTAGCGCTGCGGCGGCACCGAGATATCGATCTGGAGCGCCGATGGCTGGTAGAGCTTGGCCGGGCGCCCGGCGCCCGGGCCACTGCGGCCGCTCAGCCGCCGGAAACTGACTTCGAGCAAGCCGGCCTCGGCCAACCTGTCCAACTGCGACGCGACCCGGTGCCGGCTGGCGCCCACCGCTCGAGCGGCCTCGTCCCGACCGACCTGCCCATCCGCAGCGCAGACGTAGCGGTAGAGGGCGCGTCGGAGCGGATCGGCCAACGCCGCTGCAGCTTCGAGCTGGGCCTTGGCGCTCTCCTCCACAGAAGATGGTCTCCTTCTTCTAATACGCAGATCGGGCGATATATTACCGAAAGGTCCTCGCCCGATACCGCCGCCGCAGACCCGGCGAGGCCGTGGGTCAGGCTATTTCCTAGCTGTGCTGGCATTGGGAGGCCGTTATGCGCTGGTGGCAGTTGGCTGAGGACGCAGCGGTCGTCTCACTCCTGCCCAAAGGGGCACACCGGGGATCGAGTTGGTTCGGAAGGACGGGCGACATCGTCCAGCAGCCGCCCGTCTGGGCCGCGGTGGCGGCGGCGCTGGCGTTGGGCGGCGGGGAGCGGGGACGACGGGCGGCCGTGCGGGGCAGCGTCTGCTACGGCCTCACCGCGATCGTCGGGAACCTGATTTTGAAGCCGCTGGTGCGGCGGTCCCGGCCCCCGGGCGCCGGAGAAGGCCAGAGCGGCCCGGTCACCTCGTCGTTTCCGTCCGGCCATGCCGCTACGGACCTCGCCTTCGCGCTGGCCGCCGCTCAGGAGATCCCCCTGCTGTTCCTCGTTCTGGGTCCGGCCACCACCGCGGCTCACTGGTCACTGGTGAGGAGCCGGGGCCATTACCCGAGCGATGTGTTCGCCGGCGGGATCCTGGCCATCGCTGTGGTGTTGGTCGCCTGGAGGATCTGGCCACCCGGCCCGACAGCCGGCCAGGACGACGACCAGGAGAAGCCAGAAGAGCCGACTCTCAGCGTCACCGGAGAAAACCGATGACGCATGACCCGCTGGTGAGGGCCGGCTCTCGCCCGGAACCGGCGAGGCTGCAGTGAGCCCGCCGTCTATTGAGGCGGGCCCGTGTACAGAAAGTCCGCTGAGTGGCAAGACCACTTCCACAGATCTCTCTGCACCCGTGCGTTGTTCGGAGCGTCCTACGACCAAAAGGGGTGAAGCACATATGACAGACAGAGACCAGCAGCCGCAGCCGACCGAGCTCGACACCGGCGAGCGGATGGCCACGTATCTGGGTGCCGCCGCCGACGGCGTCCGTCACGAGGCCAAGGGGGAGCACGAGACCGAGGGCGGCCTACGCCACCGGGTCAGCCGTGACGAGGTCGAGCGCATCATCGAGACGTGGCCGCAGCCGCCGAAGAGGGTGGCCGAGCAGATGCTCG
>JALYGL010000018.1 GCA_030777125.1 Actinomycetota bacterium | reverse complement strand
GCCGGGTTGGTGGCGGTCACGGCGTGGACCAGGCCGACGAAGCGGCTGTCGCGGTCGGGGGCGCGCTCGTAGAAGGTGTCCTCGCCGACCATGTTGGTCGCTGCGAGCAGGAACAGCTCCGACTCTGCGTCGCGAACATGGGCCAGGCCGCCCTCGTGGGCGAGCGTGCGCCGGTCGGTGGTGCGGACCGGGGCGGTGAGGTTGGTCCGCAGCGGGCGGCGGCGGGTACCCGAGAACTTGGACATGGCGGTGCTCCTCGTGTTGGGGGTTCGATGGCAGACGGTTCCGGTCAGGGAACAGGGCGGACGAGCGGTGCCGAATCGAACGGCGGGCGCACGGTTGCCCGTGGCACCCCTCACCAAAGAAGGAAGCCCGTCCTTCGCAGCTGACCGGTGATCGAGTCGGCCTGGGAACCAGGGGCGGGGGAGGAGCACTTCCGTTGCTCTCCCCGTTGAGCTACGCCGTTGCCGGCGCCGGGATTCGAACCCGGAACCCACGGATTAACGAAGGAACCCCCGCCTGCGCAGCAGACCGACTCGACTGTCAAGGTGCGCGACAACCGCAGAGGCATCGATGGCTGCGAGGCCAGGGTTCGAACGGAGCGGCGAGCGAATCGGAGCGAAGCGGAGGTGAGACCAGCCGTCCGGAGCTCCTGGTTCAGGGCCAGGCGCGTTTCCAATTCCACTACCTCGCATCGGTCTGGACGGAGAGATTCGAACTCCCAACCCCCGGCTCCCAGGGCCGGTGCGCTCCCATTGCGCCACGTCCAGTTGCTGATTGGTTGGTACTGACGGTCGGATTCGAACCGACACTGGCGGCGGTCTGAGCGCCGTGCCTCTCCCGGTTGGGCTACGTCAGCATGGGTGGACCGAGCGGGAGTCGAACCCGCACCCTCCTCCTTGCAAGGGAGTCACGCTTCCAGTTGCGCTACCGGCCCATGGTCGCGGGGGCGGGAATCGAACCCGCCACGCAGGGCGTATGAGACCCCGCTGATCGCCAGATCCCCCGCATGGGGTGACCGGCCGGACTGGAACCGGCTTCTTCCGGGGCCACGTTCCGGCGTCTCGACCACTTCAGACCTCGGCCACAGTCGACGAGGAGGGACTCGAACCCCCGGCATCCTCCGTGTGAAAGAGGCGGTCTGGCCACTGACCTACTCGTCGTGACGTTCAGGTAGGGCGCCGTGGAGTCGGCCCACGTCGTCCCGCGGTATCAGCGCGGTGCCGTCACCGTCTGGCTCGCGCCCCTCGAGCTGGTGGTCCCGGCAGTGCTCGAACCTGCTCCTGCCGGGCTTCAACCGGCCGCTCCACCGTCAGAGCTCCAGGACCGCGACTGCTCGCCCGGGAACCGGACGACCGGAGGTAGGCCCTTGCGGGCATTCATTTGACAGATGAAGTAGCCCCCGGCCTGCGCATCGGGCGAGCGTTGTACCGAGCCGGCGGCGGGGATCGAACCCGCTCCCTCTCGCTTACGAGGCGAGCGTCCGACCTTTCGGACCTCGCCGGCAGGGTGGTCCCGCCCGAGGTGGCGCGGTCGGGCGGGACCGGTACGGCAACTGCCTCAGGTCCCCTTGTAGTTGAGGACCTGGTGGAGGGTGTGCAGGACGGTGACCAGGTCGGCCTGGTCGGCCATGACCTGGTCGATGTCCTTGTAGGCGGCCGGGATCTCGTCCAGCAGGGCGCCGGCCCGGCCGGCCAGCCACACCTTGCCGGCCATGGCCGTGGCCAGATCGGCGTTGGTGAACAGCTTGCGGGCCTTGGTCCGGCTGTGACGGCGACCGGCGCCGTGCGAGCACGACGTCCAGCTGGCCTGGTTGCCCTTGCCGGCCACGATGTAGCTGCGGGTGCCCATGGAGCCGGGGATGACGCCCAGGTCGCCCACGTCGGCCCGGATGGCGCCCTTGCGGGTGACCCACAGCTCCCGGCCGCCGTGGACCTCGGGCTGGGTGAAGTTGTGGTGGCAGTTGATGCGCCGGGTCTCGGCGCCCGTGCCGATGAAGGCCAGCACCTCGCCCAGGGCCCGGTCCATCATCGAGGTGCGGTTGGCGGTGGCGTAGTCCTGGGCCCACAGC
Organism: Actinomycetota bacterium; assembly: GCA_030777125.1. GTDB lineage: Bacteria > Actinomycetota > Acidimicrobiia > Acidimicrobiales > AC-14 > JALYGL01. The sequence continues at coordinate 1,226 of JALYGL010000018.1, read as the reverse complement.
ATGTCGGTGACGTAGGCCTCGAACTCGGGCGTGCCCTGCACGAACCAGGCCAGGTCGGGGTCCTCCAGGCTGACCATGGCCTCCTTGGCCAGGCGCCGGGCCTTGGCGATGTGCATCTGGGCCAGCTGGTTGCCGATGCCCCGGCTGCCCGAGTGCAGCACCACCCACACCCGGCCCCGCTCGTCGACGCACAGCTCGAAGAAGTGGTTGCCCGATCCCAGGGTGCCGAACTGGCGGGCCGCCTTGTCGGCCTGGGCCGCGGACAGCTCGGTGGCCGGGCGGTGGGTCGACAGCCATCGGCCGGCGGCGTTGCCGGCGGTGTCGTGGCCCCGGCCCACGCCAGCGGGCACGGCCCGCTCGATGCGGCCGAGCAGGGGCTCGAGCGAGTCGGGCAGCTGGTGCTCGGTGACGTCGAGCTCGGCGGCGACCATGCCGCAGCCGATGTCGACGCCCACCGCCGACGGGACGACCGCGCCCTTGGTGGGGATCACCGAGCCCACGGTGGCGCCGATGCCCACGTGGGCGTCGGGCATGAGGGCCACGTGGCCCTCCACGATGGGCAGGCGAGCCGTCTTCTCCGCCTGAGCGATGGTGTCGGGCTCGATGTCGCTCGCCCAGGAGACGAGCTTCGGATTGATGGTGGTGGGCATGGTGGTCACCTCCTCTCGGTGTAGTTGTTCCTCAGTGTGGTCGGGGGGAATCGAACGGAGCGGCGAGCGAACCGGAGCGAAGCGGAGGTGAGACCAGCCGTCCCCATTGCCGGCGTGGCGTGCCGGGATCCTGGACCGTTGAACGACGACCACGTGATGGACGCCCGGGAGGGACTCTCACCCCCGTGTCGCGGACTGCAGCCGCGTGCCTGAATGCTCGGCCACCGGGCGGTGGCTGCCAGGGAAGGGGTCGAACCTTCGTCCTCCGGGTAACAGCCGGACGTCCGTGCCGCTGGACCACCTGGCATCGATTGCGTACCGCGACGGGGAGTCGAACCCCGGCCTCCGGGATGAGAACCCGGCGTCATGCCGCTTGACGATCGCGGCGAGAGCGGAAGCGGGGCGACTCGAACGCCCAAGGGCCGCAAGACCCGTACCTGTTTTCGAGACAGGCTCCTCATCCAGCCGGGTCACTTCCTCGTATCGGCGGAAGGGGCGGGACTCGAACCCGCACGGGCTCTCTCCCGCACCCGGTTAGCAACCGGGCTCCTCATCCGGCCGGATCCCTTCCGTGGC
>JALYGL010000017.1 GCA_030777125.1 Actinomycetota bacterium | reverse complement strand
CTATCGGCGATGCTGCGAGCCATCGACGACGATGCCATGACCGGCCTCTACCACCTCACCTCCCCACACCCGGTGACCAATGCCGAGATGATGGCGACCTACCGAGACCTCCTGGGCCGGCGCTTCGGGCTGCCGGCACCGGCGCCGGTCGCCTTTGTCGGGGCAATCCTGTTGGGCTCAGATCCGGCGCTGGCCCTCACCGGTCGGCGCTGTGTCCCTACTCGCTTGATAGCCGAGGGCTTTGAATTCTCGCTTCCGCGCTTCCCAGAAGCGGCCGCCAGGGCCCTCGCTGCCATCGACTAAACCGTAAGGGGCTGCCCCGGAAGCGAGCGCGCCGGGGATGGTGCCCAGGAATTTTTCTTTAGACCTGGGAACCACTTTGTCGCACTCGGCCGCTCCAAATGCCGGCTCGCCAGCGGGCGAGCCCAGCGCGACTGGATCATCGGTGCACCGCGCATCCTCGATCGGCGGTGGCCACGCCCCACCCCGGTGACACCAAAGACCGGCACTGCGGAGCGGTTGGCGACGGCAAGCTCGTCCATGCCGACAACCAGGGCTCGTCTCGGGCTCAGACGTGGCGTGAGCCCTTAGCGTCCTGGCGCTTATCGCCGTGTTCTCTAGCTGTGGAGTGACGTGTACGACCGGGACGAGTTCGATGGGCAAGTTCGATGGCAATGGGGCCCTGCTGGCGCTGGGCGAGCTGCCCCATTGCGGGGCGGTGGTGCTGCCCTCGGAGACCGATCGAGCCGAGCGCCTGGTGGCTCGCCTCGGCGACGAGGTGGCCCGTCGCCACGAGCTGCTGGCCCGCGGAGGCTTGGGCGACATCGCTGAGGCCCCGGCGCACCCGCCACCGGCGCGGCTGAGCAGCGCCGCTCAGCCGCTCAACCTCTCAGCTGCTGGGCCAGCTGGCTCTCGGTCTCCTGGTAGGTGCGGGCCGCCTGCCCCAGCATCTGGGAGATGCCGTCGAGGGCCTCTTTGACCTGGGCCGCTCCGGTCTGCCACTGGTCCCACAGGCCGCGGAACGAGTCGGAGGCGGCGCCGGCCCAGTCGGCGTCCACCAGGGCCTTGACCTGCGACTCCATCGAGTTCAACTGCTGGGACACGTCCTCGGATCCACGCTGCAACGGCGAGGAAACCGACTGCAACTGCTCCGACATCACCTTGATGGCGGGCATGGGACACCTCCTCGCCGGCGAGCGGGCTGCCCACCGTCGTGGCCAAGCTACCCGCAGTCCGGTGTTAGCATTTTCCGTGCCGGGATGCAGCTGCGACGCAACCAAAGGTGGCCCCTCCGTGAGCTTCCTGCAGGTGACCCCCGAGGAGATCCACCGCAGCGCCGAACAGCTGCGCCTCATCGCCGCCGACCTACGCCACGCCCATCGCCGGGTGGAGAGCCTGCGCAGCCGAGACCTCGGATCCCGCAGCATCGACGGTGCCCTCAACCGCTTCGCCGACCACTGGGACTACGGCATGGCCAAGATGGTGAAGTCGGTGGAGTGGACCGCCGAGGCGTTGTCGTCGGCGACCGCCACCTACGGCGACACCGAGGCGGCGCTGAGCTCGGCGTTCCGGGGCAGCGGTGGCTGACGCCCGCTACCCCGCCCTCGGCTTCGACCCCCTCCCCGGCAACCCCGAGGTGGCCCTGCGCCTCGCCGACGACGCCCGTGAGTTCGGCAAGCGGATGACCACCCAGGCCGACGTGCTGCGCCGGCTGGCCCAGCCCGACGGCTGGGCCGGCGAAGCGGCCGAGGCCTTCACCGCCGGGCTGAAGGACCTCCCGAGCGACCTGGAGATCTGCGGAGAGGCGTTCACCGGCCTGGCTGGTGCCCTGACGACGTTCCATGAGCGCTTCGTGGCCGCCAAGGCCCACGCCGTCGAGCTCGACGAGCGCGCCACGACCGCTCGCTCACTCCACGACCAGGCGCTGGCCGTCTACGAGGAGCCGTCGTTCCAGCCGGCGGGGGCGCCGCCGGTCGTGCGCGACCGGCGCCCCGTCGACACCGCCGAGCGCAACCTCGACACCGTCCTCAACGAGGCCGAGCGCCTGAGGGACGCGTTCGACGACTCGGTCTCCGACCTGGTGCGCACCATCTACGCGCTCGCCCAGCACGCCCCCCGAGAGCCGATGTTCGACACGCTCACCCGCTGGGCGGGTGACGTCTTCGCCGCCACCCCGGTCGGGCTGGCCCTCAAGGCGGTCCACGAGCTGATCAACGCCTACCCAGAGCTCTTCGCCGACATCGCCAACTTCGCCAGTGCCCTGTCGAACGTGCTCAGCATCGCCGCCCTGCCCCTGTTCATCGTCCCCGGCCTGGGCCAGTTCCTCGCCGTCGCTGCGCTTGGCGCCGCCGGGGTCACGGCGCTGCTCAGAACCTCGCTCTTCGTCGGCCACGCCGTCGACGCCAACGGCAAGGCCTACGTCAGCGGGGGCGATCTGCGCGACGCCTGGGTCGACGTGGCCTTCGGCGCGGCCGGGGTGGGCGCCGCCGCCAAGGCGAACCAGCTGATCAAGGTGGCAGACGGTGTACCGGGTGCCCGCGGCGGCGCAGGCTTCGGCCGAGAGATGCTGTCCCAGCTTCGACCCAATGCGGCGGAGGCGTGGACCGACGCCCGGCGCCTGGGGACGCTCCGCCAAGAGCTCGGGACCAGGGGTGGCGTCGAATGGCTGGCCGGGTTGAGCAAGCGCCGGTGGGACCTGCTCGTTCCGGGCGCACAGATGGCGACGGGAGGGGGTGTGTTCATCGACGTCGTCGGACCGATGGCGAGCAGGGACTGGCCCTTGGGAGTTAACTCCGTCGTCGCCTTGCCCGGGGAGTTCTTCGACATGGCCACCGACGCTCCCGATCGACCCGACCTACGGGCCAACGCCAAGCCTGGCACGCCTGGATACGCCGAGTTCACCGCGCCGGGCAGTGAGCCGAAGCCGGTGATGGGCGACTGATGAGCGACGTTCCTCCGGCCCCTGATCCACCCACCGAGGGCTGGTGGCTCGACCCGGACAACGCCGGCCTCATCCGCTACCACGATGGCCAACGTTGGACCGACCACGTGGGCCGCTCCGCCGCCCCCCGACCCGGCCTCCCTCCCCAGCAGGCGATCTTCCCGCTCGGCGCCGGCCCCGAGGGCATCCCCACCGGCTCGCCCCTGGCGCCGGGCAGCGGTCGCTACCTGTCGAAGTACGCGGTGTGGGGTCTCGGGTGCCTGATCATCGTGGGCATCCTGGTGGGCGCCTACGGCATCGGGGCCTACCAGGCGGGCGCTCTCAGCTCGGCCGCGGCGGCGCCGATGATCGTCGTGGGTGGGCTGCTCTTCTTCGGCCCCATGGTCGTCGCCTTCGTCTCCGCCTGGCGGGCCGGCATCCGTCC
>JALYGL010000016.1 GCA_030777125.1 Actinomycetota bacterium | reverse complement strand
TCGCTCTCGGGGCGGTCGAAGAAGCGGTCGGGGGGAGCAAGCTCGACAATGCGGCCTCCGTCCATGAAGGCTACCCGGCGGGCTGCGGAACGGGCGAAGCCCATCTCGTGGCTGACCACCACCATCGTCGTGCCCTCGGTGGCCAGTTCCACCATGACGTCGAGGACCTCCTTGATCATCTCCGGGTCGAGGGCGGACGTGGGCTCGTCGAACAGCATGAGCTTGGGCTCCATGGCCAGGGCCCGGGCGATGGCCGCCCGCTGCTGCTGGCCGCCGGACAGCTCGGCCGGGTAGCGGTGAGCCTTCTCGGCGATGCCGACCCGCTCCAGCAGCTTCATGGCCCGGTCGCGCGCCTCGTCCTTCGAGAGCTTGCGGACCTTCATCGGGCCCAGGGTGACGTTCTGCAGGATCGTCTTGTGAGCGAACAGGTTGAACGACTGGAAGACCATACCGACGTCGGCCCGGAGCTTGGCCAGCGCTCGTCCTTCCTCGGGGAGGGGCACGCCGTCGATGGCGATGCGGCCCGACTGGATGGGCTCGAGCCGGTTGATGCAGCGGCACAGGGTGGACTTCCCCGATCCCGACGGGCCCACGACGACCAGCACCTCGCCCCGCTCGACCTGAAGGTCGACGTCGCAAAGGGCGCGGAGGTCGCCGAACCACTTGTTGACCTTCTCCATCTCGACCAGCGGGGTGGCGTCGCTCACGTGACCGCCTCCCGGGCCCGGCCCGAAGCGGCCAGGCCCTGGCACCCCAGAAGCACCACGATGAAGCCGGCCGCCACCGCGGTCAGCACCCGCTTGGCGGAGGCGTCGCGGCAGGCCCGGTCGCGGGCGATGCCGTAGACGGTGACGGCGTCGGAGGCGCCTCGGAGCCCATCCAACGCCGTTCCGCACTCCACCTCGGTGGCCGGGCCCCCGGCCGTCGTGTCGAAGGTCCGCAGACGCAGGATGGGGTCGTCGCCGAACCGGACGTCGACGGGGAGGAAGACCACGGCCACGGCCGACACCACCCCGAGGACCACGGCGGCGGCGCTCAGCGGGCGACGACCGGGGGGGCGCAGGCGCCGGAGCCGTCGGGCCGTGGAGGACACGCGTCGCTTACGAGCCACTCAGGGATCCGATGACGTCGGGCCGGTGGACGATCGAGCGGGCCCGCTCCAGCTGCGCGGCCAGCGCCTCCGGGGCCAGGCCGAATGCGCCGGGCGGGAGGGTGAGTTGCTCCGCGGTGGAGCGCACCACCACGCCGCCGTCGACCGTGATGGCCTCCATCCACTCCCAGCGGATCAACGTGCGCCGCGACCCCGGCCCGAACACCGACACCCCGTGGAGGTCGACCCGTACCCGCTGCCTGGGCCCGAAACGCCGAGAGCGGATCTGGTGCTCGGCGACGGTGCTGGCCACGGCTGGTGTCAGCGGGGTGACTAACGCCGGTTGGCGCAGTCGATGCACAGCCGGGCCGCCGGCTTGGCCTCCAGCCGGGCCGGGGCGATGGCGTTCCCGCACCGCTCGCACAGCCCGTAGGTACCCTTGTCGAACTTGGCCAGGGCCTCGTTGACCTCGTCGAGCGAGGCCTGCAACGACCCGGACACGGCCTCGAACTCCCCCCGCTCGGCGGTCACCTGGCTGGAGTCGGCGAAGTTCTGGTCGAATGACAGACGACGGCCGTCGTCGAGGGCCAGGTCGCCCAGCTGCTGCTGGAGCGCGGCCTTCTCCTCCTCCAGCGACTTGCGCAGGTCGGACAGCTCGGCGTCGGTCAGCACCGACCCAGCCTACCCGGGAGTGGTCGCGCCAGCGCGCGGATGGGCCTGGTCGTACACCCGCCGCAGCCGCTCGGTGGACACCCGCGTGTACACCTGGGTGGTCGAGATGGACGCGTGGCCCAGCAGCTCCTGGACGACCCGGACGTCGGCCCCATGGTCGAGCATGTGGGTGGCGCAGGAGTGGCGGAGCACGTGCGGAGTGAGCCGGTCACCCAGTCCGGCCCGCTGGCCGTGGTGCCGGACGATGCCCCACGCCCCCTGTCGCGACAGGCGCCCACCCCTGGAGTTCAGGAACACGGCCTCGGCGTCGCCCCGCCGCGACCACCGCTCCGGGACCACGGCCGGGCGCCCTCCGGGCGCGAGCCACGAGCCGAGGGCGGCCCGCGCCACCCGCCCCACTGGGACCACCCGCTCCTTGGCGCCCTTGCCGAACGCCCGCAGCAGACCGGCGTCCAGGTCGAGGTCGCCCAGCGACAGGCCAACCAGCTCGGACACCCGCAGCCCGCACCCGTAGAGCACCTCCAGGATGGCCCGGTCTCGCCGGGCGGCGGCGTCGTCGCCGGTGACCGCCAGCAAGGTCGCCACCTCGGCCTCGGACAGGGCCTTGGGCAGACCGGCCGGCACGCGGGGCCGCTCGACCTCGCCGGCCGGGTTGGCGGCCAGCCCCTCGTCCTCCAGGAACTGGTGGACCGCCCGTACCGCCACCAGCGCCCGGGCCACCGACGCCGGGGCCCGGCCGGCGGCCCGCAGGAACGCCAGGTACTCCTCCACCACCGGCTCGGTGACGGCGGCCAGTTCGAGCCCCTGTGCCCGCAGGAACCCGACGTAGGCGCCCAGGTCCCGGCGGTAGGCGGCCAGGGTGTTCGCCGACCGGCCGCGCTCCACCGCCAGCCAGGTGAGGAACTCCTCGGCCTCGCCGGGCAGCGGCGAAGCCGCCATCAGCCACGGCCGGGGCGGGGGGATGGGGCCCCGCCCGGGAGCGGCGAAGCCGCCAGACAGGAGAGGGGGTCCGCCGGCTGCATCCGCAGCGCCTCGGCCACGGCCGGCGAGGTGACCCGTCCGCCGACGGTGTTGACCCCCGCCCGCAGGGCGGGATCGCGGGCGGCGGCGGTCCGCACACCGCCCTCGGCCACCTCGAGGACGTAGGGCAGGGTGGCGTTGGTGAGGGCGTAGGTGGAGGTGTGGGGTACGGCGCCGGGGATGTTGCCGACGGCGTAGTGCAGGACGCCGTGGACCTCGTAGACGGGCGCGGCGTGGGTGGTCTCGTGGGTCGTCTCCACGCAGCCGCCCTGGTCGACGGCCACGTCGACGATGACCGACCCCTGCTTCATGCCCCTGACCATGGCCTCGGTCACCACCGTGGGCGCCCGCCCGCCGGCGACGAGCACCGCGCCGATGACCAAGTCGGCCTCGGCCACGGCCCGCTCCACCGCTCCCCGGTTCGAGGCCAGGGTCAGGATCCGGCCCCTGTGGATCTGGTCGACGAAGCGGAGGCGGTCGAGGTTCTTGTCGAGCAGGAGGACCTCGGCCTCCATGCCCTGGGCGATCCAGGCCGAGTTCCACCCGACGTTGCCCGCTCCCAGCACCACCACCCGGGCCGGGCGCACGCCCGGCGCCCCACCCAGCAGGACTCCCCGCCCGCCCCAGTCGCGCTCCAGGTAGTGGGCGCCGATCTGGGTGGCCATGCGGCCGGCCACCTCGCTCATCGGCGCCAGCAGGGGCAGGGCGCCGTCGGGGAGCTGCACCGTCTCGTAGGCCAGGGCGGTGGTGCCGGCCGCCAGCAGGGCGTCGGCGACCGCCGGGTAGGCGGCCAGGTGGAGGTAGGTGAGCAGGACCATGTCGGGCCGCAGGCGGGCGTACTCGGCCGGCTGCGGCTCCTTGACCTTGACCACGAGGCCGGCGCCCCAGGCATCGTCGACGGTCACGGTGTGGGCCCCGGCGGCGGCGTACTCGGCGTCGGAGATCGACGAGTCGTCGCCGGCTCCGGCCTCGACCAGCACCCGGTGGCCGTGGGCCACCAGCTCCCTCACCCCGTCAGGGGTGATGGCGACGCGGTGCTCCCCCTCCTTGGTCTCGGTCGGGACCCCGACGATCACCGGTTTCGGCCCAGGAACGCCGCCGTCAGGCTCAGCCCCAGGATCGACTTGGCGTCGATCAGCTCACCCGATGCGACGAGGCCGGGCACGTCGTCGAGGGCCACCCGCTCGACGGTCATGTGCTCCTCCTCCACGCCTTGAGCCGACGACCCGCACTCCTCCAGGGCGAGGGCGACGAACAGGAACGAACGCTCGTCGCAGAAGCCGGGCGAGTTGTAGAACTCGGCCAGCTTCTCGATGCGGCCGGCCCGCATCCCCACCTCCTCCTCCAGCTCCCGGCGGGCCGTCTCCTCCACCGGCTCGCCGTCGACGTCGCGCTTGCCGGCCGGGAGCTCGAGCAGGACCTCGTCGACCGCGGCCCGGTACTGGCGCACCATGAGGACCTCCTGGCCGCCGGCGACCACGGGCACGACCACGACCGCCCCCGGGTGATGGACCACGTCGCGCTCGAAGGTGGCGCCGGACGGGCCGGCGAAGGTGGCCTCGGCCACGGTGATCAGCGCCCCGGTGTGGACGACCCGCTCAGCGAGCTTGCGGAAGTGGGTCAAGGTCGGGCAGGCGAGGGGCGCGGCCCTCCGCCCGGGACAGGGCGGCGACACAGAAGGCGCGGAAGAGCGGGTGGGGACGGTCGGGCCGGCTCTTGAACTCGGGATGGGCCTGTGTCCCGACCCAGAACGGGTGCCCTGCCAGCTCGACGAACTCGACCAGGCGGTCGTCGGGCGACGTGCCCACCGCGGCCAGCCCGGCGTTCTCCATGCGTCGCCGGTACCGGGGGTTGAACTCGTAGCGGTGTCGGTGACGTTCGTACACGAGGGTGTCGCCGTAGGCGGTGGCCACCACGGAGCCGGCGCGAAGGCGGGCCGGGTACACCCCCAGGCGCATGGTGCCGCCGTAGTCGATCACCTCCCGCTGGTCGTCCATGAGGTCGATGACCGGGTGGGGCGACTCGGGGTCGAACTCCGACGAGTTGGCGCCCACCAACCCGCACACGTTGCGGGCGAAGTCGACCACCATGGTCTGCATGCCGAGGCACAGGCCCAGGCACGGGATGCCGTGCTCGCGGGCGTATCCGGCGGCGGCGATCTTGCCCTCGATGCCGCGGGGCCCGAATCCGCCGGGGATGACGATGCCGTCGAGCTCTCGCAGGCGACCGTCGGCCAGCATGCCCTCGACGTCCTCGGCCTGGACCCAGTCGATCTCCACCGCGGCCCCGTTGGCGAAGCCGCCGTGACGCAGGGCCTCGACCACCGACAGGTAGGCGTCGGGCAGGATGACGTACTTGCCGATGAGGCCGATGCGGACCGGGGTGGTGGCCGACTCGACCTGCTCGACCAGGGCCTGCCAGGCCGAGAGGTCGGCGTGCCATTCCGGCCCGTCGAAGCGGAGGAGCCGGCAGATGTAGGTGTCGAGGCCCTCGTCGTGCAGCACGAGCGGGATCTCGTAGAGGTTGCGGGCGTCGACGGCGCTGACCACCGCCTCGGGTGGGACGTCGCACAGCAGGGAGATCTTGCGCTTCAGCCCCTCGGAGATGGGCCGGTCGCTGCGGCACACGATGGCGTCGGGCTGGATGCCGCGGCTGCGCAGCTCGGTGACCGAGTGCTGGGTGGGCTTGGTCTTCTGCTCGCCCGAGGGCCCGATGTACGGGACCAGGGTGACGTGGACGTAGCAGACGTTGTCGCGCCCCACGTCCTTGCGGAACTGGCGGATGGCCTCGAGGAACGGGAGGATCTCGATGTCGCCGACGGTGCCGCCCACCTCGGTGATGACCACGTCGACGTCGTCGGCCGCCACCTTCAGGATCCGGGCCTTGATCTCGTCGGTGATGTGGGGGATGACCTGGACGGTCATGCCCAGGTAGTCGCCCCGTCGCTCCTTGGCCAGCACCGACGAGTAGATCGAGCCGGTGGTGGCGTTGGAGTCACGGTGCAGGTTCTCGTCGATGAACCGCTCGTAGTGGCCCAGGTCGAGGTCGGTCTCACCACCGTCCTCGGTCACGAACACCTCGCCGTGCTGGAACGGGTTCATGGTGCCGGGGTCGACGTTGATGTACGGGTCGAGCTTCTGGATGGTGACCCGGAGGCCCCGACTCTTGAGCAGGCGGCCCAGCGACGAGGCGGTGAGGCCCTTGCCCAGCGAGCTGGCCACCCCGCCCGTCACGAAGATGTGCTTCGTCACGGGAGCTCACCGTACCGCAGGCGGCCCGTGGGGCGGGTGGACCGGGCTGGGCTCGGCTCAGGCACCGTCGTCGGCCTGAGCGCCGAGGATGGCGGCGGCCTTGTCCACCGCCCGCCGGGCCCGGCTCAGGAGGCGCTCCTCGGCCGGCGCGCGGACATCGCCGCCGACCGCCTCCCGCAGGCGGTCGAGGGCCAGGTCGGCCAGCTCCTCGGAGATGGCCTCCAGGCGCGACCGGATGGATTCGAGGTCGCCGCCCACGCCGTTACCCTACGCAGATGGGCGACGGCGCCGAGGCGGTGCTCTCCGGCTTCGTGGCCGCCGAGCGCGACCGCATCGTCGCCACCCTTTTCAAGTGGTTGCGGGTGCCGTCGATCTCGGCCCAGCCCGACCACGCCGCCGATGTCCGCCGCTCGGCCGAGCTCACCGCCGACCTGCTGCGCCAGGCCGGGCTGGAGCACGTCGAGGTGCTGGAGACCGGCGGCGCCCCGGCGGTGTACGGCGACCACCTCCACGCCGACCGGGACGCCCTCACCGCTCTGGTCTACGGTCACCACGACGTCCAGCCCGTCGACCCGCTCGACGAGTGGGGGTCCCCGCCGTTCGAGCCGGTGCTGGTCGACGGCGAGTGCCGGGCCCGCGGAGCGATCGACGACAAGGGCCAGATGCTGTTCCAGATCGAGGCCGTACGGGGACTGCTGGCCGCGGACGGGGGGCTGCCGGTCAACCTCAAGTTCCTGATCGAGGGCGAGGAGGAGGTGGGCAGCCCCCATTTCGAGGCCCTGCTGGCCTCCGAGCGGCGGCGACTGGCGTGTGACCTGGTGGTGGTGTCGGACACCGACATGTGGGCGCCCGACGTGCCGTCGGTCTGTGTGGGCATGCGCGGCCTGGTGGCCTTCGACGTGCGCCTGCGCACGGCTTCGGCCGACCTGCACTCCGGGCTCTTCGGCGGAGCGGTGCCCAACGCGGCCCACGTCATCGCCCGCCTGGTGGCCGGCCTCCACGACGACGAGGGCCGGGTCGCCCTTCCCGGCTTCTACGACGACGTCCGCCCCCTGACCGAGGCCGAGGAGGCGTCGCTGCGGGCCATCCCGGTGGACGAGGACGCCTGGCGGCGGATGGCCGGGGTCGCGGCCCTCACCGGTGAGTCCGGGCGGTCGCTGCTGGAACGGATCTGGACCCGCCCCACGTGCGACGTGGTCGGCATCGGGGTGGGCTACACCGACGAGGGGATGAAGACGGTGGTGCCGGCCACCGGCGGGTTCAAGGTGACGTTCCGCCTGGTCCCCGACCAGCGCCCGGAGGCGGTGACGGCCGCGTTCCGCGCCTGGCTGCGCGACCGGGCCCCGGAAGGGGTCGAGCTGGAGGTGACCCCCGCGGGTGGGGTCGCCCCGGCGCTGACACCGGTGGACTCCCCGGCCATGGGCGCTCTGTGCCGGGCGGTGGAGCGGGTCTGGGGGAGGGCGCCGCTCTTCACTCGCATCGGGGGGAGCGGACCTGAGGAGGCGCTGGGCCGGGTCCTCGACGCCCCGGTCCTCTACCTCGGGGTGGCGCTGCCCGACGACCGGTTCCACGCCCCCAACGAGCGCATGGTCATGGACCAGTTCTGGAAAGGCCTGCTGGCCGCCGGGGAGCTGTGGTTGGAGCTGGGCGAGTTGGGGAGGGACCGCGGATGAGCGTTGAGCCGACGGAAAAGGAGTGGGTGTCGTTCGACGACCCCACCGAGCACCGTACGTGGGTGTTCGACGTCACGTTCCTGCTGAGCAGCTGGACGTGTATCTACGGGCGGGGGTGCGAGGGCGTGCTGACCGGGCCGGCGGCCGAGCTGGTGCAGGGCTGCTGCTCGTACGGGGCCCACTTCACCGACGCCGCCGACGTGGCGAGGGTCAAGGCCGCGGCCGCCACCCTGACGCCCGACCAGTGGCAGTTCCGCCAGGCCGGGCGGCGGCGGGGGGTCGTGAAGACCAACCCCGCGGGCGAGGAGGTCACCCGCATGGTGGCGGGCGCCTGCATCTTCCTGAACCGGCCCGGGTTCGAGGGAGGAGCGGGGTGCGCACTGCACCGGGCCGCCCTCGACCGCGGCGAGCGTCCCCTCGACCTGAAGCCCGACGTCTGCTGGCAGCTGCCGCTCCGCCGGGAGGACCGGGAGGGCGCCGGCGGCCACGTGACCTCCACCGTCACCGAGTGGGGGCGCAGTGAGTGGGGCGCGGGCGGGGCCGAGTTCCACTGGTGGTGCACGGAGGCGCCGGAGGCGTTCTCGTCCGCCGAACCGGTCTACGTGTCCATGGCCGACGAGATCGTGGAGATGGTGGGAGCCGAGGTGTACGGGCGGCTTGCGTCCTACCTGGGCCACCGGGCCGCAGGGAGCGTGCCGCTCCCCCACCCGACGGTGAGGCGCTAGCTACTGCAGCTACTCCGGACGGGCGGCAGGGCCGTCGTCGGCCACCTGATCGGGACCGATGGCCAGGTCGTCGTCGCCCAGGACGTTCTCGTCGGCGTCCTCGGTGGCCAGGCACCACGATGC
>JALYGL010000015.1 GCA_030777125.1 Actinomycetota bacterium | reverse complement strand
GACTCATCGACCGACGAAAGGAACGACCATGAAGACCAAGCTCAAGTGGGCGACGGGGGTCGCCGCGGCACTTGGCCTAACCCTCACCCCCAGCCCGGCCGTTGCCGGGCACTCGGTGGTGAGGGCTGCTGCGCCGCTCACCGACCTATCCGCCGCCGCCAACCCGACGGACGGGGCATACGGACAGCTCGTGGCCGCGGCACCAGGCAACGGCACGACCTACTTCATGTTCGTGGTCAGGGGTCTGGACCGAGGGGCGGCCGGCACAACGCTGGGCGCTCACGTGCACGAGGGGCCGTGTGTTCCAGGGAGCGGCGCCGCCGCCGGGCCCCACTACAACACCGGGGCGGGCGGAGTACCCAGCCCCGAGAACGAGGTGTGGCTGGACTTCACCATCCTGCCGGGAGGCGTGGGCTATGCCTACGCGGTGGCACCGTTCGAGATCGCCCCTGGTGACGCGCAGTCGGTGGTCATCCACGCCCTGCCCACCCAGGAGGGCACGGGCCTCGCTGGGGCCCGGTTGGCCTGTCTGCCCGTCGAGTTCTGAGGCGACGACCAGCCCGTCCGCCCTCGTCGCGTCGAGCGTGAACCGATCCGGCCTCCCGCCACGACAGAGGGGTGATGAGTGAGGGCACACTAGGAACCCTGGACGACCCAGAACTGCTGGCGGCGGTGGGTGACGGTGACCGGGCTGCCTTCCGGGCGCTCTATGACCGCCACGCTCCCTGGCTGGTTGCTCGGCTGTCAGGCCGGTGCGCCGATGCGGGCACGGTGGACGAGGTATTGCAGGACACCTTCCTCGCCCTGTGGCGTGGTGCCCGGCGCTACCGGGGAGAGGGCGAGGTGGCCGCGTGGATTTGGGGCATCGCCATCCGGCGGCTGATCGACCACCTTCGTCGGCGGCGGACGCCGGTGGTCATTGCCGACGAGGAGGAGGGCGCCGAGGCGTCGGCCGAGGAGCGAGTGCTCCTCGGCGTGGAGCACGGAGACCTGGCCGCGGCCCTGCACCGGCTGTCACCCGAGCTGCGGGCTGTGGTCCAGGCCACCGTCCTCGACGGCCTGACCACCCGCGAGGCGGGCCGGCTGCTCGGGATTCCGGCGGGAACCGTGAAGACCCGGATGTTCCGTGCTCGGGCCCAGCTTCGGGAGGCACTGGTATGAACTGGCACGCCGACACTCAACTGCTCGAGCACTACGGCAGGGGGGAGCTACACCTGAGCCAGGTCGCCTCGGTCGAGGCCCACCTCCTGGCCTGCGCCCGGTGCCGGGAAGCGCTAGTGCCTCAGGTCGATGCCCGTCGCCTGGCCGGGGCGTGGACCACCATCGAGGCCGTCCTCGACCAACCCCGGCTCGGAGCGGTGGAGTGGCTTCTCCGGCGCCTCGGCGTCAGTGACCACATGGCCCGACTGCTGGCGTCGACGCCCTCGCTGCGGACGTCGTGGATGCTGGCGGTGGTCCTGGCGCTGGCCTTCGCCGCGGCCGCCGCCCACGCCGGCACCGGCGAGCGGGCGGTGCTGGCGTTCCTGGTCGTGGCTCCGCTGCTGCCTCTGGCCGGGGTGGCAGCTGCATTCGCCCCGGGCGTCGATCCCGCCGCCGAGGTGGCGTTGGCCGCCCCCATGCGCACGTTCCGTCTCCTGCTGGTGCGTGCGGCGGCGGTCCTGGTGGCCACGTTGATCCTGATCGCGCTCGTCGCCCTCACCCTGCCGGGGCCGAGATGGACAGCGGGCGCCTGGCTGGTGCCGTCGCTGGCGCTGGTCACCACCACTCTGGCCGTTTCCACCTACGTCTCGCCGGTCGCCGCCGCCGGCGGCATTGCCGGCGTGTGGGTCACCGGCGTGATCACCAGCGAGGTGGTGGCCGCCGGAGGACTGGCTGGGCTCGCCGTGGGGGGGCCCATCGGATCGGCTGCGTTCCACACCGCCGGCCAGGTCGCATTGTGCATCGTCTCTATCGTCGCCGGCGTCGTCATGGTCAACCGCCGGGACGTCTTCGAGGTCGGGAGGACTTCGTGAACGACACCACCGTCGGTCTCATCGGCGTCGACAAAGCCTACGGCCGCACCCGGGCCCTCCAGGGCATCGGCCTCGAGCTGCAACCGGGGATCACCGGCCTGCTGGGGCCGAACGGCGCCGGCAAGACCACCCTCCTGCGCATTCTGGCCACCGTGCTTGCCCCCGACGCCGGGCGTGTTCGCCTGCTCGGGCTCGACCCCCAGGACGCCGGCCAGCGCCTCTCCATCCGGCGACGCCTCGGCTATCTCCCCCAGGAGGCCGGACTGCACCGGGGATTCACCGCCTTCGAGTTCGTGGACTACGTGGCCATCCTCAAGGAGATGACCAGTGCCCCGGCCCGCCACGCCGAGGTGCGCCGGGTCCTCGACCTGGTGAACCTGGGCGACATTCGCAGCCGGAAGATCAAGACCTTGTCGGGCGGCATGCGCCGCCGGGTGGCCCTGGCCCAGGCCCTGCTGGGCGACCCCGACCTGCTCCTCCTCGACGAGCCCACCGCCGGGCTGGATCCCGAGCAGCGGCTCCGCTTCCGCGAGCTGGTCTCCGCCGCCCCCCACCAGACGGTGGTCATCTCCACCCACCAGACCGAGGACGTGGCCGCCCTGTGCGCGCGTGTGGTGGTGCTCGACCACGGCACCATCCGCTTCGACGGTGCCCCTGGAGACCTCGCCCGCGTCGCCGAGCACAAGGTGTGGCTGGCCCCCGACCGGTCGTCGGCTGCCCGCCTGTCATGGCGGACGGGCGACGGTTCGTTCCGCCACATCGGCGACCCGCCTGTCGGCGCGCGACTGGTCGAGCCGACCGTGGAGGACGGCTACCTACTCCTCCTCGGCCGCCGGGCCGCCGCCGGAGAAGAGGCGGCATGAGCCGGACGCTGACCGAGCGGGTGCCTCGGGTGTCGATCGACAAGGACACGACGGCACGGTCGTGGCCGGCGGCGCGCTCGCTGGCCCGCATCGAAGGCCGCCACCTGCTCCGCTCGCCGCTCGTGCTGGCCGGCCTGGCGTTCGCTTTGCTCCCGGGCCTGGGCACCGGAGTGTGGGTACCCGACCTGCGAGCCAGCAGCGCGGACAGCGCCTTCATGTGCCTCATGCTGGCGGCCGGGACCCTGGTGGCCACCAACCTGGCGGCCCTGCGGTCCCGCCGGCACGGGACCGAGGAGCTGTTGGGAACCAGCCCGGCCCCGCCCACCGTTCGCACCGGGGCCCACCTGCTGTCGGTGGCGGGTCCCGTGGTCATGGCTTTGGTCGTCGTGGCGGTCAGCCTCGCCAGCGACCTCCTCCGCCGCCAGGCCTACGGCCGCCCCGACCTGGCCGAGCTGGCCGTCGGACCGTTGTTGGTGGCGGGAGCCGGGGCCCTCGGCGTCCTGCTGGCCCGCTGGATGCCCTCTGCGCTGGTCGCCCCGGTGGCGTGCGTGGCCATCGCCGCCTTCGAGCTGTTCATGAACTCCTCGGCCCTCGTCGTGGCGACCGGGTGGCGGTGGCTGGGGTTTTGGCTGCAGGCCGGCGACATCGACCTCATGCCCCCCCGGCCCGCCCGCTGGCACCTGGTGTATCTGGGCGGGCTCATCACCTTGGCCGCCGTCGGGGCGCTGGCCCGCCACGGACTGGGCCGCCCGGTCGTGGTGGCGGGAAGCGTGGCCCTGGCGGTGACCGCCGTCGCCGCCGCGGCCCAGATGCGTCCAGTCTCCTCGGAGACTTGGGCCGCCAGGAACGCCCTGCTGTCGAACCCGGAAGCCAGCCAGGTGTGCCAGGAGCGGACCGAGGTGCGGTACTGCGCCTTCCCGGCCGATGCCCCCTTGGTGGCCCGGTGGGCGGAGGTCGTCGCCGGCGTGCGGGCGAACGTCCCGCCGGCGGCGTGGCCCGCCGGCTTGGCCGTGACCCAGCGCTTCACCCCCGGCGACCTCCAGTACACCCCCCAGAAGCTGCGGGAGGTGCTTCCCGATCTGCCAGCTCGGGGCACGCCGCTCCCCGACGACGGTGATGTCCATCCCGGCAGCAACTGGACCACCGACGGCGCCACCGCCCTGAGCCTGGGCCTCGGTGTGGCGTCGCGAGTCGTCGGCCTGCCGCTGGCTCCGCCGGGTCCGGCGGCGCTGTGTGACGCAGCAGGGCAGGGCAGGGCGGTCGTCGCCCTGTGGCTCGGCGCCCGGGCCACGCCCAACGCAGCCTCTGCGCTCCGCCGCGCCGCGCCGCCCGATGTGGTCGGTCTGGAGGGCCGGCCTTACCTGGTTCAGGTCGAGACCAGCGTCCAGCAGGCAGTGGCGTGGGGGGCGGTGGAGGTCGACCACGCCCGGGCTCTGTTGAACCGTCCGGTGCCCGAGGTGGCCACCGCCCTGGACCGCCACTGGGACCGCCTGACCGATCCGGCCACCACGACCGCCGAAGCGGCGACGCTCCTCGGGCTCCCGGCCGTTCCCGCCGGCGCCGTCGATTCTGCCCGCCCCTCCCAGCTGCGGCTGGGCCCGCCCTGTGGAGGGACCGGATGAGCACCGTCGCCGACGGCCGGGCGGCCGTGGTCCCCGCTCCGTGCACTCCGGCTCGGGCCCGGGGCGTGCGCCCGGTCCTGGCCGGAGCCGAGTGCCGCCACCTTCTGCGCCACCCCGCCTTTCTCACCGGCAGCGCAGGCACCTTGATGATCCTCGCCTTGTCGAACCTCTTGGGAGGGATCGACTTCTCCACGCTGGCGTTGAGTGGCCTGGCCTGCCTGCCACTGGCGGTCGGCACCTTTGTCGCCGCCAATTTCGCCGCCAACCGAGACCGCCGCTCCGGCACCGACGAGCTCTTGGCTGCGCTGCCCGAGACCGCGACCAGCCGCCGCGTGGCCCAGCCGCTCGCCGTGGGGGCGTCCGTGGCCGTGGCCATGGCAGCGGTGACCGCCACCGTTCTGGTGGTCGGCGCCCTGGGTGGGCCCGAGGTCCTCTTCGATACTGGGGTCGAACAGCGGGTGCCCAGCCTCTCCGAGCTGTTTCAGGGTCCGCTGGCAGTAGCCGTCCTAGGCCTGGCCGGGGTGGCAGTAGGCCGCCTCCTCCCCACCCCTTTGCTCGCACCCGTCCTCGCCGCGGTGCTGCTGTTCAGTATGTGGCCGGAAGGTCGGTTGCGCTGGTTCGCCCCGGTGTCCAACCCGGCGGTCACCGTTCCGGGGGTCTACTGGCCCCATCCGGAGATTGCTCCCCGCACCGAGCTGATCGGCTTCGACGTGGTCTCCCTGGCATGGCACCTGCTCTACCTGGCGGGCGTGGGTGGTTTGGCCCGACCCTCGCCATGGCGTCCCGCCGGGTCACGCTCGGCACAGTGATCGCTGCAACGACCGCGCTCGCCGCCGCGACTGCCGGCGGCCTCCTGCAGCTCCAATGACCACCGCTGCGCGCGTCGCCGTCACCGCGCTGCGCCCGACCCTCCGGTCCATGCCGTGGCGGCCGCTCCTGGCCGCGGCGGCGAGCGCCGGAGTCGCCGTGTGGCTCATCAACCCCTCGGTGGGGGACGTGCGGGGCTTAGTGGCCCTCCGGGTGACCGGGTTGCTGTTGGCGGCCGGAGCCGCGTTTGGTATCGACG
Source organism: Actinomycetota bacterium (assembly GCA_030777125.1). Taxonomy (GTDB): domain Bacteria; phylum Actinomycetota; class Acidimicrobiia; order Acidimicrobiales; family AC-14; genus JALYGL01. The sequence goes on along the minus strand of JALYGL010000015.1, from coordinate 784 downwards.
ATCCGGCCGCGGCCACCCTCGCTGCGTCACCAACCCCGCTGGGAGTGCGCCGCACCCACCGCCTATTCCCCGTCGGTGTCGCCTGGGTGCTGTTGTGGACGCTAGCGGTTGTCACGATCGCCGGTGAGGCGCCTGGTGTGTCACTGGCCATCCCCACCGTGGAGGCCGGAGCCATGCTGGCCCTTGCCCTGGCCGCGGCCGTCCTTGCGGCACCGCACGTCCCCGAAGGACGGGGCGGTGTTGTGGCCGGACCGGCGCTCACCCTCGCCATGGTGGGCGTCCTGATGGCGCAGTATCTCTACCCCCGGTGGGCCACGCTTTTTGCCTTGTCGCCGGGGGATCCGGAGTGGGACGCGGCTCGTATTCGCTGGATCGTTCTCCTCGCCGCGGCGCTGGTGGCATTAGCTGCGACCAGCCTGGACCCCGCTCGCGCTCGGAGGGCGGCGACATGACGGACCCGACGGCTCGACGAAGCGTAGTCGGCGGCCGGGGCGGACTGGAGCCGGCGGCACCGTGCCCGGCCTTGTGCACCAGCCCGAACCTGGTCATCCCCGTTGTCCCGGTTTCCACCGTCAGTCGAAGTCCTGCGGGCCGACCGTCTGAATGTCCATCACCCGGTCGCAGGGCATCCCAGCGGTCGCCGCGTGCTCCCGTACCCCCGGCGCTGCTCGGGAGCGTTGAAGGTGCCGTAGGTCACGAGCCCGTCGGCGGTCTGCAGTCCGCGTCCGGATGGTTTGCCGGCCGCCGCGGACACCATCGCCACCCATCGGCACCCATTCCATAT
>JALYGL010000014.1 GCA_030777125.1 Actinomycetota bacterium | reverse complement strand
GTCGAGCGTCGCACCCACCGGATCAACGACTGGAACCGGTTCCGGATGGGCCGGGCGGCCAAGGCCCTCTTCATCCTGGCCCTGGTGGCCATCGTCATGGGGGCGGCCACCGGGACCAGCCCGGTGATGGCCCTGTTCGAGCTGCCCCGGTCGATCTGGGCGGCCATGCCGATGCTGCTCCAGCTCGTGTTCTTCATGTTCCTGGCCGTCAGCCAGTTCGTTGCCATCTTCTGGTTCCTGTCCAAGGGTGGGATCGACGTCTACTTCCCCGACGACATCAAGACCCGCTTCAGCGACGTGTGGGGCCAGGATGCGGTCGTCGACCGGGTCAAGGAGAACATCCTGTTCCTGGAGGACCCGGAGCGCATCGAGGCCAAGGGCGGCTACGTGCCCGGCGGCATCCTGCTGTGGGGCCCGCCCGGCACGGGCAAGACGCTCATGGCCGAGGCGGTGGCGGGTGAGACGGGCAAGCCCTACGTGTTCGTCGACCCCGGCGCCTTCACCAACATGTTCATGGGCGTGGGCATCCTCAAGGTGAAGTCGCTGTTCCGCAAGCTGCGCAAGCTGGCCGTCCGCTACGGCGGGGTGATCGTGTTCTTCGACGAGGCCGACTCCCTGGGCAGCCGCGGCCAGCTCAGCCCCCAGGGCGCGGGCGCCGCCTTCCGGGGCGGCGACAGCCCGTTCCTGCACCCGGCGTGCAACGGCCTGTCCTACCTCAACCCGAACACCACCTCGCAGCTGTTCCACCTGGAGCTGGGCTCGTCGGCGTCGGGCGAGTCGGCGCCGCCTCGCCGCTTCGTCAACCGGTTCGTGATGGGCATGGGTGGCGGCGCCGGCATGGGAACGCTCCAGGCCCTCCTCACCGAGCTCTCCGGCCTGAAGAAGCCCCGGGGGTTCATGAACCGGGTGGTCCGCCGCACCCTGGGCATGCGGCCCAAGCCGCCGCCCAAGTACCGCCTGCTCGTCATGATGGCCACCAACATGCCCGAGGCTCTCGACGAGGCCCTCCTACGCCCGGGCCGGATCGATCGCATGTACAAGGTCGGCTACCCGCACAAGGCGGGCCGGATCCGCACCTACGAGGGCTACCTGGCCAAGGTCCGCCACACCCTGACCCCCCAGCAGGTCGACAAGCTGGCCACCATCACGCCCTACGCCACCGGCGCGACCATCAAGGACCTGGTGAACGAGGCCCTCATCGTCGCCATCCGCGACGGTCGGGAGGAGATCACCTGGCAGGACGTGATCCGGGCCAAGCAGCTCAAGGCCATGGGCCCGCCGGAGGACGCCGAGTACGTCGAGCGCGAGCGCCACGCGGTCGCCGTCCACGAGGCCTGCCACGCGGTGGTCGCGTTCCGGGCCCGGCGCCACGCCACCATCGACCTGGCCACCATCGAGCGGCGGGGCGACGTGGGCGGGTTCGTCAGCGCCATCCCGCCCGAGGACCGCTTCACGCAGTGGCGCAGCGAGTACGAGGCCGACATCATGACCGCCATCGCCTCACTGGCCGGCGAGCGGCTGTTCTTCGACGGCGACAACTCGTCCGGCGTCTCCAGCGACCTCATGCAGGCCACCAACGTGGCCACCCTCATGGAGGGCTACTGGGGCATGGGCAGCACCATCGCGTCCCACGAGGTGACCCAGAAGCGGGGCATCGGCGGAGGCGGGCGGGCGGGCGACAAGGGCAAGGCCGGGGCTGAGGTCATCCTCGAAGGGAGCCTGGGCGAGCGCATCGAGGAGAAGCTGGCCGACCTGTTCGAGCGCACCGAGGAGATGCTGCGGGCCAACCGGCTGGCCGTGCTCGCCGTGGCCCACGCCCTGGAGACCTACCGCACCATCACCGGCGACGACGTGGCCGCGGTCATCGAGGGGCGCCAGGGCCCGCTGGTCGACGGGCGGGCCTACCGCGACCCGGAGTTCGCCCGGCTGGCCGAGGCCTACCACGCCCAGGCGGTGGCCGCCCACAAGGGCGAGGGGGTCATGGACATCCCCCTGCCGGTGCTCAACGGCAACGGCCACCGGCCCGGGTACGGGCCTGACGTGATCGTCCTGCCCGACTCGTCGGTGAGCGCCCAGTCGCCGTGGGCTCGGCCGGCCGAGCCCGAGCC
>JALYGL010000013.1 GCA_030777125.1 Actinomycetota bacterium | reverse complement strand
GCGGGCGCGGCTCCGGCCGTCGGCGGGGCCGGGGCGGGAGTGGGCGCCGCCGCGGCCAGCGTGGCTCCCGACAGGGGTTTGGCCCGGTAGCGGGACCCGTCGAACGACAGCTCCACCGAGCCGCCGGGGCTGACCGTCACCGGGAAGCCGGTCGGCTGCGCCCCCGAGGGCGAGTCGCGCACCTCTCCGCCGCCCGGGAAGGCGACCACGACGGGACCGCCGGCGTCGAGCACGCCGACCCGCACCGTGGCCCCGCCCCGCCGGGCGATGGACGTGCCCGGGTAGAAGTGGCCCAGGATGTCGGCCGCCGACGCCCCGTCCTGGCCCATGGCCAGGGCCCCGTCCTGGGCCATGCCCACGCCGTGGCCCCAGCCCCGGGTCTCGATGACGACCACGTGGCCGGACGCGGCCGTGGCCGGGCCCCACGGGACCAGGGTCAGAAGGCAACTCCCCGCCACGAGCCCGCCCAGCAGCTTGCGGCGCACGGGCCCATGGTGGCAGGTCAGCCCTTCACCGCGCCCATCGTGAACCCGGCGATGAACCGCTTCAGGAAGGCGTTGAACAGCAGGGCGATGGGGATGGCGACCAGCAGGGTGGCGGCCTGCAGCGACTGCCAGAAGAACACGTCGCCCCGCACCAGCTCGGTGGGCACGCCGACGCTCACCGTCTTCTGGCTGGTCTGGGACACGAAGGCCAGGGCGTAGATGAACTCGCTGGCCGACAGCGTGCCCGAGAACACCACCACCGCGATGATCCCGGGAAACGACAGGGGCAGCACCGTGCGCACGAACGCCCCCACCCGGCTGTAGCCGTCGACCATGGCCTGCTCCTCCATGTCGCGGGGGATGCCCTTGAAGAAGCCCATCAGCAGCCACACCGACACGGGGATGGTGATGGTCGGGTAGACGACGACCAGGGCCCACCGGGAGTCCTGCAGCCCCAGCTGGGACACCACCCGGGACAGGGAGATGAACAGCAGCGAGGGCGGGATCAGGTACACGAAGAAGATGGCGATGGCCAGTGCCCCGCCGAAGCGAAGCCGCAGGCGGGCCAGGCTGTAGGCGGCGGGCACGCTGGCGGCCAGGGTGATGGCCACCACCACCACGGCCACGACGAGGGTGTTGTTGACGAAGGTGCCGAAGGCGGTGCCGTCGAGGAGCAGGCGGACGTGCTCGCCGGTGGGCGGGCGGTTGAACAGGAACGGGTTGTTGTCGCGGCTGTAGAGGTCCTGGTTGGCCTTGAACGCGGTGATCCCGCCCCACACGAACGGGAAGGCGGCGAACAGGGTGAAGGCCACGACCAGCGAGTAGAGGCCCACCCGTCCCCACCGCCGCCGCCGCCGCAGCCCGTCCACCTACATCACCTCCATCTTGCGGACGGAGCGCAGGATGAGGACGGCCATGGCCAGCAGCAGGGGGAACAGGAACAGGGCCACCGCCGCGCCCTGGGCCAAGTCGCCGCCGGCGATGCCGCGGAAGAACGCCCACGTGGGCAGGATCTGGGTGGCGTCGATGGGCCCGCCCCGGGTGAGCACGAACACCACGCTCATGTCGGTGAACACGAGGATGGCCCCGAACAGGGTGGCCACCGCGGTCACCGGCAGGCTGAGGGGGATGGTGACCTCGAACAGGGTGCGCCAGAAGCCGGCCCCGTCGACCTGGGCGGCGTCGTTGAGGTCCTGGGGGATGGCGCTGATCCCGGCCATGATGATCACCGCGGCCAGGGGGACGATCCGCCACACCTGCACGGCGATGACCGAGATGAGGGCCAGGTTGGAGTTGCCCAGCCAGTGCAGGTTGCCCTCCAGCAGTCCCAGCTCCCGCAGCGTCCAGTCGATGGGGCTGAACAGCGAGTCGAGCAGCCACAGCCAGGCGATGGCGGCCAGCGACACCGGCGTGGTCCACGGCAGCAGGACGAGGAAGCGCACCAGCCACTTGCCCTTGAAGTCCCGCGTCAGGACCAGGGCCAGGATCTTGGCCAGCACCAGGACCAGGACCATGGTGGCCGCGGTGATGACCAGGCTGTTGCGCAGCGAGCGCCGGAACACCGGGTCGTCGATCACGGCCCGGAAGTTGCGCAGGCCGACGTAGTCGAAGCTGGGGTCGCCCACGGTGACGTCGCTCAGGCTGTAGGCGATGGCCAGGAAGAACGGCACCGCCACCAGGGCCAGGATGTAGACCACCGACGGCAGCAGCAGCAGCGGGGCCAGCACCCCGTCGCGGTCGAACAGGTACCGCCGGCGGCGCCCGGCGGGAGGGGCGTCGGCCTGCGTGGCCTGAACGCCAGGCGCCGGCGCTGCCGTGCTCACAGGCGCTGGCGCTCGGTGCGCAGCCCGCTGCCCTTGTCGAAGAAGCGGAGGTCGGCGCCCCGGATGACGAACTCCGACGCCTCGCCGGCGGGGACGTCGGCCGTCACCGTTGCCGGCAGCATGGCGGTGACCCGGGTCTCCTCGCCGATGCCGGTCACCGTGCCGATCACGTGGCGCTCCGAGCCCAGATTCTCCACCCGGGTGACGTTGAACGTCACCGTGACCGCCTCGGGGTCGGGGTCGACCACCCCCTTGGGCAGCAGGCTCTCGGGCCGGAAGCCGACCAGCACGCCGTCGCGCTCGACCACGTTCATCGGCGGCGAGCCCAGGAACGTGGCCACGAACGTGTCCGCGGGGTCGTGGTAGACGTCGTGGGGCGTGCCCAGCTGGCGGATGCGACCGGCCGACATCACCGCGATGCGGTCGCCCAGGCCCATGGCCTCGACCTGGTCGTGGGTGACGTAGATGGTGGTCGTGCCGATGCGGTCCTGGAACTGCTTGAGGTCGTCGCGCGCCGTGGCCCTCAGCTTGGCGTCGAGGTTGGACAGGGGCTCGTCCAGTAGGAAGACGCTGGGCTCGCGCACCAGGGCCCGGGCCAGGGCCACCCGCTGGCGCTCGCCGCCCGACAGGTGACGGGGCCGCCGCCCGAGCAGCCCGGTGATGCCGAGGAGGTTGGCCGCCCACTCCACCTTCTTGGCCCGCTCATCGGGAGGGACGCCCTGGGCCCGCAGCGGGAACTCGATGTTCTTGGCCGCGGTCTTGTGCGGGTACAGGGCGTAGCTCTGGAAGACCATGGCGATCTTGCGGGCCCGCGGCGGCAGGCCGGCCATGGGCTGGCCACCGATGTAGATCTGGCCCGACGTGGGCTGCTCCAGCCCGGCGATCAGGCGCAGCAGGGTGGTCTTGCCGCAGCCCGACGGCCCGAGGAGGACCAGGTACTCGCCCTCGGTGGTGACCAGGTCGAGGTCGTCGACCGCCGGCGTGGCATTGCCCTCGAACTGCTTGGTCAGGCTACGGACCTCGACGACGGCCATGGTGCCGCGGCTACGACGTCCCGCCCACCAGGCCCCGCTGGCGCCAGCGAGCGAAGATGGGCCGGATCTTGTTCTCGGCGTCGATCACCGCGTCGCGCGGGCTGAGCTCGCCCCGGGCCGCCCTGGCCATCATCTGGGGGAGGATGAACGTGTCGAACACCTCACCGATGGCCGCGTTGGCCGGCCCTGGGTGGCCGATGGTGGTGCTCCACGTCTCGGCGTCCTTCAGGAAGGCCAGCTTGTTGG
>JALYGL010000012.1 GCA_030777125.1 Actinomycetota bacterium | reverse complement strand
CGGCGACCGTTCCACGCCACCAGGCGCTCGATGGCGGGGGCGTCGACGCTCACCTCCACCGCTTCGGCGAAGGGGGCGGGCACGTCACGCAGCTCCTCGGGTAGCGAGGATCGCATGGCCTCATAGCCGGCGGTGCGTCCCTCGGCCGGCATGGCGCGACGGATGGCGTCGAAGGCCACCTCGACCACCCGGGGGTCCCATGCCGGGCGCTGGCCGGTGGCGGTGGCCAGGTCCCAGGTGTGGACGGTCACCTCGTTGGTGTAGACGGCGAGCACGGCGGCGCCCGGCATCTCGGCCCAGGGCAGCCGCAGCACCGTGGTCAGCACGGCGTCGTCGTTCCACGCCGACTGCACCTGGTGGGCAGCCTCGAGCCAAGCGTCGGCGAACCCGTCGTCGGCGACGTCCTCGGCGATCTGGGGGACGCTGAGCGGGTCGTCACCGCGCCCGACGGCGGCGACGCGCCGGAGCACCCCGACCAGGTGACCGAGGAGCCGACGGACGTCGTAGTCGTCGCACGGCGTGGGGCCCTCGAGCTGCCCGGGTCGCACTGCGGCGATCACCCGACCGGCGGTGGACACGGCCCGGGCGAAGACGGCCCGGGGGTCGTCGGGGCCGAAGGGTGCGGCGGGGGAGGTGGACGTGGCGGTGGCGTTGGAGGTCATGGCGCCAGCATGGAGCCCTGAACCGGTCATCCTCTGGCCGGTTTCCTTGAAACACCCCCGATCATGGAGACGGCAGCGCTGTGGGCCGCTGCTGTCGCTCCAGAATGAGTCCCGATGCGAGCGGACCGGCTGGTGGCGATCCTGCTGATGCTCCAGGCCCGGGAGACGGTCACCGCCTCGGAGGTGGCGGCCGAGCTCGAGATCTCCGAGCGCACCGCCCGACGCGACCTCGAAGCGCTCGGGATGGCGGGGCTCCCCGTCTACTCCCGGCAGGGACGCAACGGCGGGTGGCGGCTCCTCGGCGGCGGCCGCACCGACCTCAGCGGGCTGAGCGCCACTGAGGCCCGGGCCCTGTTCCTCGTCGCCGGCCCGGCGTCGTCGGTCACCCCCGAGATCAAAACGGCGCTGCGCAAGCTGCTCCGAGCCCTTCCCGAGTCGTTCCGCACCGAGGCCCAGGCCGCCTCCTCGGCCGTGGTGGTGGATCCCCGAGGCTGGGACCACCCCGGGCGGGCCCGCCCCCGCCCGCCGTACCTCGACGCCCTGCAGCGGGCCGTGGTCGAGGGCGAACAGGTCGAGATGGGCTACGTCGGACGCCGGGGGGAGCCCACTACGCGCCCGCTGCACCCGCTCGGGCTGGTGGCCAAGGGCTCGGTGTGGTACCTCGTCGCCGGCACCGAGGCCGGCCAGCGCACGTTCCGGGTCGACCGGGTGACCTCGGTGGAGGCCACCGGTCGCCCGGTGGTCCGTCCGGAGGGCTTCGAGCTGGCTGATGCCTGGCGGCTCATCACCGAGGACCTCGACCAGCGCCGCACCCCGGTGCAGGCCCGGGGCAGGGCGTCGATGGAGGTGGTGCCGTTCCTGCGGTCGGTGCTGGGCGGACGCTGCAGCATGGGACCGACCGGCCCCGACGGTCGGGTGGACGTGAAGCTACGGGGGCACAGCCCCCGATCCCTTGCCGCCGAGATCGCCGGCTTCGGCGCCGAGGTCGAGATCTCCCACCCGCCCGAGCTGCGTGAGCGCCTCGCGACCATCGCCGCCGAGCTGGCCGCCACCTACGCCGAGCACCCCGACCGGTCGTCGGCGGCTCGCTGAGCGTTCACCTCCTGCCCGCAAGGGAGGGAGGGGGCCGACCCGGTCGACCTGGCCGTCGCCCTCGACGAGGTGACCCTCGCCGTCGTGGGCGCGGGCGCGTGTGTTGGCTGGGGGAGTACCGGCGGGGTCGGCGGGGGGTGATCCGAGGGCTCAGCCGGCGGGTGGGGTGGTGGCGACCACCGCGTACTCCTGGGGGCCGAACAGCACGTGGTTGAGCTGGGCGAAGGCGTGGTCGACCGCGCTCGCCCACCGGGGCGCGCGGTGGTCGAGGTCCAGGCGGGGCAGGTGGTAGGCCTCGGCGGGGGCGTAGAACCGGAGGTCGACGTCACGGAAGCCGGCCCGCTCGCACAAGAAGGTGAGCAATGACGGATGCAGCGGGCGCACGTGGGTCGGGTCGAGGATGTAGGAGTTGCCGAGCACGATCAGCGACGCCGGGTTCGGAGTCTCGGCCACGAGGACGCCACCCGGCACCAGCCGGGAGGAGGCCAGCTCCA
>JALYGL010000011.1 GCA_030777125.1 Actinomycetota bacterium | reverse complement strand
GTCCGGTCCGCGGGTCTGTTGGAGAGTGGCAACCCGGCCGCGCCGTCCGGGGTGGAGATCCTGGCCGGGCGGGGCCTCGACATGGCCGCCCACCGCAGCACCACCATGTCGGCCGACATCCTGCGCGAGGCCGACCTGGCCATCGGGATGGCCCGTCAGCACGTACGGGAGGCCGTCGTGATGGCCCGCGACGTGTGGCCGCGGACGTTCACCCTGAAGGAACTCGTCCGCCGGGGCACCACCATCGGGCCCCGTAAGGAAGAGGAGCCGCTGGAGGCGTGGCTGGCCCGGGCCCACATGGGCCGCACGCCGTCGTCGCTCATGGGTACCTCGCCCGACGACGACATCGACGACCCCATCGGCCGGCCCCGGGCCGCCTACGAGCGCATGGTGCAGGAGATCGACGAGCTGACGGACCGGCTGGTGAGGCTGGCGTGGCCGCCGGGCACTGTCGGGACCGGGGGGAACGGGGGCAAGGGGTGAGCGACGGGTCCAACGACCAGATCTTCGACGTAATCCGGCGGGAGCTGGTCCGCCAGACCACCACCCTCCAGCTCATCGCCTCGGAGAACTTCACGTCGGCCGCGGTGATGGCCGCCCAAGGCTCGGTGCTCACCAACAAGTACTCCGAGGGCTACCCGGGCAAGCGCTACTACGGCGGCAACTTCGTCGTCGACGAGGCCGAGGAGCTGGCCCGCCAGCGGGCCAAGGACCTGTTCGGGGCGGAGCACGCCAACGTCCAGCCCCATTCGGGGGCCAACGCCAACATGGCCACCTACCTGGCCCTGCTGGAGCCGGGCGACACCGTGCTGGGCATGCGCCTCGACCAGGGGGGCCACCTCACCCACGGGTCGCCGGTCAACTTCAGCGGGCGTCTCTACCGCTTCGTGTCCTACGGGGTCACCGAGAGCGACGAGCGGCTCGACTACGACCAGATCCGCGAGCTGGCCGTTCGCGAGCGGCCCAAGGCCATCGTGGCCGGGGCCACGGCCTATCCCCGGATCATCGACCCCGCGCCCCTGCGGTCGATCTGCGACGAGGTGGGAGCGCTGTTCATCTTCGACGCCGCCCACATCGCCGGGCTCGTCGCCGGGGGCGCCCATCCCAGCCCCGTCCCGGCGGCGGACGTGGTCACGTTCACCACCCACAAGACGCTGCGGGGCCCGAGGGCGGGCTGCATCCTGTCGAAGGAGGAGCACGCCCGGGCCATCGACAAGGCCGTCTTCCCGGGCATGCAGGGCGGCCCGCTGATGCACGTCATCGCGGCCAAGGCGGTGGCCTTCCGGGAGGCGGCCCAGCCCGAGTTCCGGGAGTACGCGGCCGGCGTGGTGGCCAACGCCCGGGCGTTGGCCCAGGCGCTGGCCGGGGAGGGGTTCCGGCTGGTGTCGGGCGGCACCGACAACCACCTGATGCTGGTCGACCTCCGGCCGTTCGACGCCGACCTCACCGGCAAGGAGGCCCAGGACGTGCTCGACCGGGCCGGCATCACCCTGAACAAGAACCAGATCCCCGGCGACCCCCGGTCGCCGTTCGTCACCAGCGGGCTGCGCATCGGCACGCCGGCCGTGACCACGGCGGGGATGGGGACGGCGGAGATGGGGGAGATCGCCGCGCTGCTGGCTCGGGCCCTACGGCACCGCACCGACCACACAGTTGTCGCCGAGGTACGGGAGGCGGTCGCCGTGCTCTGCTCCAAGTTCCCGCCGTACCCGGCTGAGTGATCTGGAGCTACCTCCTCGTCTTCGGGGTGGCCGCGCTGGTCACCTACGTGGTGACGCCCGCGGTGTGGCGGCTGGCCGTGCGGTGGGGGGCGGTGGTGGTGCCCGACGAACGGCGGATCCACCTGCGGCCCACGCCCACGCTGGGGGGGATCGCCATGCTGGCCGGGCTGCTGTCCGGGCTGGTGGTGGCCTGGTTCCTCCCTGCGTTCGACCCCGTGTTCGAGGCGTCGTCCGAGCCGTTCGGGGTGGCCCTGGCCGCCCTCGTGATCCTGGCCGTGGGCGTCCTCGACGACATGCGGGACGTGTCGGCTCCGGCCAAGATGGCCGGCCAGGTCCTGGCCGGATCGGTGCTGGGCCTGGCCGGCGTGACCATGTTCTACTTCCGGGTCCCGTTCGCCGACTTCTACGTGCTGTCGCCCGACCTCGGGTTCCTCGTCACCGTCCTGTGGGTCGTGGCCCTGGCCAACGCGGTCAACTTCATCGACGGCCTCGACGGGCTGGCCACCGGCGTGGTCGGTATCGCCGCCGGGGCGTTCTTCATCTACGCCTACCGGCTGTCCGACGTCGGCCTCCTCTCGGCCGACAACGTGGCCCCGTTGATCGTGGCCATCACCTGCGGGTTGTGCGTCGGCTTCCTGCCCCACAACTTCCACCCGGCCAAGGTCTTCATGGGCGACACCGGTTCCATGCTGCTGGGCCTGCTGATGGCCGCCACCACCATCTCGGTGGGGGGCCGCACGGCCGACCAGTTCAGCGGCCAGACCTACTTCTTCTTCGCCCCCCTGGTGATCCCGTTCGTGATCCTGGGCGTGCCCTTCGTCGACACCGCCTTCGCCATCTTCCGCCGGGCCCGGAGCCGGTCGGCGCTGTCCCAGGCCGACAAGGAGCACCTCCACCACCGGCTCATGCGCCAGGGCCACGGCCCCCGCCGGTCCGTCTTCATCCTCTGGACCTGGACCGCCATCCTGTCGGGCGTCGTGCTCGTGCCCACCTTCACCAACCAGGGCAACGCCCTGGTGCCGTTCGCGGTGATCGGCCTGGCCGTGATCCTCTACACCCTGTTGCACCCCGGCGTCCGTCAGACGGCCAGCGAGCTCGAGGAGGAGGACGACTCGGCAGTGTGGCCCAAGACGCCCCCTCCGCCGCCCCGCCCCCGACTCGTCGACGGGGCCGGGAACGGCGCCTAGTGGACCATCGGCGACAGGCTCCGTAGTGTGAATGCAAGTTTGCGGGTCGGAGGTCGTGTCCCGTAGATTGCGATTCGCTTCACGAGGGGGCCAGGGTCTTTTGGACGGGCGCGATCAGCGCGACATGTACCGAGGGTTCGGCGACGGGTTCACCCGGGCGTTCGAAATGGCGCTCACCCCTGCGGTCTTCGGCGGCTTCGGCTACATGCTCGACCGCTGGATCGGCGTCCTCCCCGTGCTCACCATCGTGCTCTTCCTGCTGGCCGTCTTCGGGCAGTTCGTCAAGATGTACTACACGTACGACGCCCGGATGAAGGCGCACGAGGCCGCCGGACCATGGGCCGCCCGGGAGACGGCCCCATCAGTGCAGGCCCAGGTCGCCCGAGCGGCGGGCCCGTCGGTCCAGCCCGACGCACACCCTGCGCCGGGGGCGGCACCGACCGTATGACCGTGGTCGACACGACCCCGCCGGTCGAGCGCCAGGTCGTCACCGACATGGTGCGACGGTCGCTGCCGGTGCTACCGGTGATGGTCCTTCTGGCGGGACTGGGATGGGGGACGGCAGGCGCCGCCTCCGCCGCCTACGCCATCGGCCTGGTGCTGGTGAACTTCATGTTCTCGGCCGTCCTGCTGGAGACGGCGGGCCGCATCTCCCTGCCGCTGCTGATGGTGGCCGCGCTGGGAGGGTTCGTCGTCCGGCTGGCCATGATCACCGCCGCCGTGCTTCTGGTGAAGGACCAGTCCTGGGTGGCCCTGGTGCCGCTCAGCATGACCCTTATCGTCACGCATCTGGGCCTGTTGGTCTGGGAGAGCCGCCACGTGTCGGCGTCCCTGGCCTTCCCGGCCCTCAAGCCCGCCGGGGGACGCCGATGACCAACGCGCTGGCCGCTCTGGAGTTCCCGCCCATCGGCCACCTGGTCGAGTGGGAAGGGCTCTTCCTGAAGGGCTCGC
>JALYGL010000010.1 GCA_030777125.1 Actinomycetota bacterium | reverse complement strand
CCGCCTGGCCGGCCAGGCGGCCGACTCCGGCTACTTCAACCTCGTCTACCTGCTGGTGGTGCTCAACCTGTTCGTCGGCATCTTCAACCTGGTGCCCCTGCTCCCGCTCGACGGGGGCCACATGGCCATCGCCACCTACGAGCGCCTCCGGTCACGCCACGGCCGGCGCTACCACGCCGACGTCAGCAAGATGATGCCGGTGGCGTTGACCGTGGTCGCCATCCTGGTGCTCATCGGCGTCTCCGCCCTCTACCTCGACATCACCGACCCGGTCGAGAACCCCTTCAGGTGATCGAGCGGCGGGCGACCCGGCGGATCCACGTCGGCACCGTGCCCGTCGGCGGGGGAGCGCCGGTCAGCGTCCAGTCGATGACCGTCACAAAGACGGCCGACGTGGAGGGCACCTTGGCCCAGATCTACGCCCTGGCCGGCGCCGGCGCCGACATCGTCCGCTGCACGTGCAACGAGCCCGAGGCGGCCGAGGCCCTGGCCCGGATCGTCCCCCGGTCACCCGTGCCGATCGTGGCCGACGTCCACTTCCAGTACCGGTTGGCTTTGGCTGCCCTGGAGGCGGGCGTCCAGTGCCTGCGCCTGAACCCGGGCAACATCCGCAAGCCGGCCCACGTGAAGGCGGTGGCCACCGAGGCGCGGGATCGCAAGGTCCCCATTCGCATCGGCGTCAACGCCGGCTCGCTCGACCCCGACCTCTACGACGAGCACGGGCGGGCCACGCCGGAGGCGCTGGTCGAGTCCGCCCGTCGGGAGCTGGCCTGGTTCGCCGAGGTGGGCTTCGACGACGTCAAGATCTCGGTGAAGGCCTCGAGCGTGCCCCTCATGATCGAGGCCTACCGCCAGCTGGCGGAGGTGGTCGACCACCCGCTGCACCTGGGCGTCACCGAGGCCGGGCCGCCGCCGCAGGGGCTGATCAAGGCCACCGCCGGCATCGCCACCCTGCTGGCCGAGGGGATCGGCGACACCATCCGCTACTCGCTCACCGCCGACCCGGTGGAGGAGGCCAGGGCCGGGCGCCAGCTGCTGGAGGCGCTGGGGCTGCGCAAGCGCAAGAGCATCGACCTCATCGCCTGCCCGTCGTGCGGCCGGGCCGAGGTCGACGTGATCCGGGTGGCCCGGGAGGCCCAGGCCGCCCTGGAGGAGCGCAAGCTGCCCATCCAGGTGGCCATCATGGGCTGCGTGGTGAACGGCCCGGGCGAGGCCCGGGGCGCCGACCTGGGGATCGCCGCCGGCCGGGGCAAGGGCCACCTGTTCGTGCGGGGCCAGGTGGTGCGGGTGGTGCCGGAGACGGAGATGGTGTCGGCCCTGGTGGAGGAGGCCGAGCGGCTGGTGGCCGAGGGGGCCGAGGCCCGCCTGGCCGCGGCCGACGCCGGCGCCGCCGACGAGGCCGAGCGCACCCGGCGAGAGCTCATCGCCATCCAGGGCGACGACCCCAACGCGGTGTCCGAGAAGGTGGAGCTGATCCACAACGAGCTGGCCTGACCGTCCCGCACCGGCGGCAAGACGAAGAGGTCTACGCGCCGTCCTGGTACCGCGACGCCTGGAGGCGGAAGAGCTGGGCGTAGCGGCCGCCGGCGGCCATCAGCTCGTCGTGGGACCCGAGCTCCTCGATTCGGCCGTCGTGCAGGACGACGATGAGGTCGGCCATGCGCACGGTCGAGAACCGGTGTGACACGAGCAGGGTGACGGGCGCCCCGGCGTCGCCCCGCCGGGTCATGGCCGCGAACCGCTCGAACACCTCGTGCTCGACGCGAGGGTCGAGGCTGGCGGTGGGCTCGTCCAGCACCAGCAGGGCCGGGGCCGGGCGCATCAGCCCGCGGGCCAGGGCCACCCGTTGCCACTCGCCCTCGGACAGGTCGACACCGCCGGCAAAGGTGCGCCCCAGCTGGGTGTCGAACCCGTCGGGGAGGCGGTCGATCACCCGGTCGGCGCCGGCGGCCGACGCCGACCCGCCCACTCGATCGAGGTCGTCGACGGCCGGCAGGTCGCCCACGCCCACCGCCTCGCGCGCCACCAGCTGGAACCGCACGAAGTCCTGGAAGGCGACCCCGGCCCGTTGCCGCCACCCGTCGAGGTCGAGGTGGCCCAGGTCGACGCCGTCGACCAGGATGCGTCCCTCGGTGGGGTCGTAGAAGCGGGCCAGCAGCTTGACCAGACTGGTCTTGCCGGCGCCGTTCTCGCCCACCAGGGCCACGGTGGAGTGGGCCGGCAGGAAGAGCGACACCCCCTGCAGCACCGGCTTGGACGTGCCCGGATAGGTGAAGGAGACGTCCTCCACGGTGATCCCGGTGGTGATGGTGTCGGGGGCGGGGACGGCGTCCTCGGGGGGGACGACGCGCAGGTCGGGGCGGTAGTCGAGCAGCCATAGGTAGCGCTCGCCCACGAACGACAGCTCGGCCAGCCAGGCCGCCTGCCGGGTGCCGCCCTGGACGTCGGCCAGGGCCATGCGCACCACCTGCACGCCGAGGGCGACGTCGCCCAACGACGCCCGCCCGTCCAGGGCCAGCCGGCCGAGGTAGGCGATGGCCCCGGCGGCCGCCACGCCGTAGAGGGCGCCGCTCAGAAGTCCGGCGGCGGAGCGGCGGAGCTGGTCGTGGAGCAGGGTGCGGATGTAGGCGTCGGTGACGCGGCGGTGGCGGTCGATGATGTGGGACCCCAGCCCGAAGAGCCGCACTTCCTTGGCCGCGGCCGGGGTGGTGAGCAGCTCCAGGTAGTGGGTGGCCAGCCGCTCCTCGGCCGCGGTGCGGTCGTACCGGGCGAAGTGCCGGCGATAGGCCCGGAACTGCAACATCACCCCGGGCACGGCCACGACGGGCATCAACATCAGGTAGGGGTGGACGAAGCCGAGCAGCAGCACCGACGCGACGAGGCCGATGACCACCGCGGCCAGGGCGTTGAGGTTGGTGAAGGCGAAGTAGGGGATGAACGAGCGGTCCTTCACCAGCTTCACCTTGTCGGCGAACTCCGGCCGCTCCAGGTGCTCGAGGCCGGGAGCCGCCGCCGACACAACCATGAGCCGCTGCTCCACCGTGTGGCTCACCCGCTCGCCCACCTCGGCCTGGAGCACCCCGCCGGTCAGGTCCTCCAGCAGGCTCGACGTGGCCACCAGGGCCAGGTAGCCGGCACCCATCACCAGAGCCCGCCCGCCGTCGCCTTCGGCCAGGGCGTCGACCACCCACTTGGTGGCCAGCCCGCTCACCGCGGTGAGGACGGCGATGACACCCGCTCCCACGAACAGCGCCGTCGTGCGCCCGGCGGCCGCCTCCCACGCCGCCCCCAGGATCACCCGGTAGACGCGCACCATGCGCCTCACCGCGGCCACCGTGTCGCCGATGGAGGCGGGGCCGGCGGGGGAGGGGGCCCTGCCGGCAGTGGCGGGCCTGGTCCCTGGTCTGGCCTTCGCTTCGCTGCGGCTCGCTCGGGACTCCGAGCGAAGCAGCCGGGTGCCCGCCACCATGAGTTGCTCACTCGACCCGCCCGGTCAGGCGGTAGTGCGAAGCCTGGGTCTCGTACAGCTGGGCGTACCGGCCGCCGGCGGCCACCAGGGCATCGTGGGTGCCGTCCTCCACCACCCGGCCGCCGTCGAGCAGGACGATGCGCCCGGCCATGCGCACGGTGGAGAACCGGTGCGACACCAGCAGGGTCGTGCGGCCGGCGCTGAGGGCGGCGAAGTGCTCGTACAGCTCGTGCTCCACCCGGACGTCGAGGTTGGCGGTGGGCTCGTCGAGCACCAGCAGGTCGGCGTCGCCAGTCTCGGCGTTCGGGCCACGCAGGCCGATCTGGGCCAGGAGGGCCCGGGCCAGGGCCACCCGCTGCCACTCGCCGCCGGACAGGTCGACGCCGCCGAACTCGCGGGACAGGGGAGTGTCCCACCCGTCGGGAAGGGCGGCGATGCGCTCGCTGAGGCCGATGTGGGACGCGGCCTGGTCCAGCGCCTCGTCGTCGTGGAGGTGGGCCAGGGAGCCGAAGCCGACGTTGTCGCGCGCCGGCAGCTGGTAGCGGACGAAGTCCTGGAAGATGACGGCCAGCCGGCGGCGCAGGCTGGCCAGGTCGAACTCCCGGATGTCGACGCCGTCGAGGGTGATCCGGCCCTCGGTGGGGTCGTAGAACCGGCACAGCAGCTTGATGAGGGTGGTCTTGCCGGCGCCGTTCTCTCCGACCAGGGCCACCGACGAGCCCGGCGCGATGTGGAGGTCGAGCCCGTCGAGCACCGGGCGGGACGTGCCCGGATAGGCGAAGCGCACGCCCTCGAAGCGCAGCCCGGTGCGGGGTAGGCCCACCGCCGACCGGGTTCCGGACACGTCGAGGCGGGGGTCGGCCCGGGGCAGGTCCAACACCCGGATGGCGGACGGGAGGTAGAAGCTGCTGCGGCGGGCCCGGGACGCCTCCCGGAACAGCCGCACGACGGAGGCGGACAGGGCCACGGCGGCGAGGGAGGCGGCGGTGAACCGGCCCACGGGGGTCCGCCCGTCGATGGCGGAGCGGAGCATGGCCAGGTAGGTGAGGGCCATGGCGGCGACGGCCACGACGTGGAGCCCGAAGGCGATGACCAGGCTCCGGCGGCGGACCGACCACAGCTCCTGCACCCCCGCCAGCCAGTGGCGGCCGTGGCGGGCCAGGGCCCACCCGGACAACCCGAAGACCCGCAGCTCCTTGGCCGGCTCGCGGAGCACCGAGAGGTCGCGGTAGTAGTCGGCCCGGCGGGTGTCGCCGGAGCGCCGCCAGCGGGCCAGCCCCATGAGCGACTCGAAGTGCCACGACGCCAGGCCTCCGGGCACGGTGGCGGCCACGATGACCACCGGCACCCACCCGGCGAACGTGGCCGCCACGGTGGCCATGGCCACCAGCTGGGCCGCCTGCTGGAGGGCCTGGCTCAGGAACTGCAGGGTGTGGACGGGCCCGTAGCCGATCCAGCTCGAGACCTGGAGCCGATCGCGGAAGCGGGCGTCCTCGAAGTAGGCCAGGCCGGGTAGGGCGGCGGTGGCGGTCATGATCCGCCGGGCCAGGTAGGCCTCGAACCGGCGCTGGAGCCCGAACAGGACGGCCTGCTGCACCGGTCCGAGGACCTGGCTGAGGAACACCGCGGCGGCGATGAGCACCAGGGCGGCGCGCACGTCGCCACCCGGCGCCGAGGCCGACCCCAGCCGCACCGCTTCGGGGATCTGGGCGAGGAAGCGCCCGGTCTGGGCCACCACCACGGCGGGGGCCAGGCCCTGGGCCAGCGTGAGGGCGAGGAGGGCGACGGCCAGGAGGGGCGACGACCGTCCCACCAACCCCAGGCCCCGGAGGGTGGCCCGCAGCTCCTCGCCCGCCGAGACCTTGTCGTCTTCGCTGGCCACGCTCGCCAGCTTGGCCCAGAAATACCGCCGATGCGGCCGGCCCCGACGCTACAAAAGGCCTCGTGGAATTCGACATTCGACCGGTGGGCGACGACGAGCTGCCGGCCTTCGCCCGGGCGGTCGACACTGCCTTCGGCATCCACGCCACCGACGAGATGGTGGCGCACATGCGCAGCATGGTGGAGCTCGACCGCAGCCTGGCCGTGGTCGACGACGGCGCCGTCGTGGCCGGGGCCGCGGCCCTCTCCTTCGAGCTCACCCTGCCCGGGCTGACCACCGTTCCCGTCGCCGCGGTGACGGAGGTCGGTGTGCTGCCGACCCACCGCCGGCGGGGCATGCTCACCGCGCTCATGCGCCGTCAGCTCGACGACGTGGCCGAGCGCGGAGAACCGGTGGCCGTGCTGGGCGCGTCCGAGGGCGCCATCTACGGCCGGTTCGGCTACGGGATCGCGGCCATGTCGACGTCGGTCGAGATCGAGACCGCCGCCGGGGCCCGGGCTGCTCCGCCGGCCGGCGGCGGCCGCCTGCGGTTCGTCGACGACGGCGAAATGGGCGCCGTCCTGCCCGACATCCACGACCGGTACCGGGTCCTCCAGCCGGGGGAGGTCAGCCGTACCGACCGCTGGTGGGACGCCTTCCTACTCGACCCCGAGCTGTTCCGGGGCGATGCCAGCGCCCGGTTCGCCGTCGTCTACGACGACGGCGAAGGCGCCGGCTACGTCACCTACCGCATGAAGGTCGACTGGCTGCGCGACGAGGAGCACACCCTCCTGGTGGAGGACATGGTCGCCACCACAGCGGAGGCCCGGAGGGCCCTCTGGCAGTACTGCCTCGGCGTCGATCTGGTGAGCGCCGTGCGCGCCCAGAACGTCCCCGTCGACGATCCGTTTCCCTGGACCCTGCCCGACCCGGGGCGATTCCGGGTCACGGGCCTCTACGACCTCCTGTGGCTGCGGCTGGTCGACGTGCCGGTGGCCCTGGCCGCCCGCCGCTATGGCGGCGAGGGACGGATCGTGTTCGAGGTGACCGACCGCTTCCGTCCCGCCGCCGCCGGCCGCTACCGGCTCGACACCGCCGCCGACGGCGGCGAGTGCGGCCGAACCGCGGCCGACGACCCCGACCTGGCCCTGGAGGTGGCCGACCTGGGTGCCGCCTACCTCGGGGGTGTGCGGTTCTCCACCCTGGCCGGAGCCGGCCGGGTGGCCGAGCTGCGGCCGGGTGCTCTGGGCCGGGCCGACGCCCTCTTCGCCAGCACGCCGCTGCCCTGGTGCTCGACCGACTTCTGACCGGCGGCGCGACCGCCCCCACGCCGGGCCGACCCGATATACTCCGACCGGATCTGTTGTCGACTTCGGGTGGTGACCAGGCGTGGGCTGTGCCCACGCTTTTGTTTGCCATGAACAGGAAAGGGGATGAGGTGGCCGGCCTGACCGTCAACGATCGCGTGCGACGTGTGATCGAGCCGGACC
>JALYGL010000009.1 GCA_030777125.1 Actinomycetota bacterium | reverse complement strand
CGGGGGTGCGGTCGGCGGCCGGACCGGACCCGCTGACGCCGTTCGCTGACTACGTGGGCCAGCGGTTCGCTGATGACCCGCATGTGTGGGCGACGGTGTTGTTCGACGAGGTCGTCGAGTTGGGGTTCGACCGGTCGTATCAGAGCTTCACTCGGCTGCTGCGGGCGCGGGGGTTGCGCCCGCACTGCGAAGCCTGTTCGGGGGTGACGGGCCGGGCCACGGTCGAGATCGAGCACCCACCGGGCGAGGAGATCCAGTGGGACTGGCTGGAGCTGCCAGAAGCGCCGTGGGGCGGCCGGGCCCATGTGCTCGTCGGCTCGTTGCCGTTCTCGGGGCGGTTTCGGGCGGTGTTCGCCGAGGCCGAGGACCAGCCGCACCTGATCTGGGCGATGCATCAGGTGATGGAGCGCCTGGGCGGCACGGCCAGGCGGTGGCGGGTCGACCGGCTGGCCACGGTTATCCGTCCGGGCACGGCCGATGTGCAGGCCAGCTTCGTGCCGGTGGCCAAGCACTACCGGGTCGGCGTGGATCCGTGCCCGCCTCGGCGGGGGAACCGGAAGGGGTCGGTGGAGAAGAGCATCCACTACCTGACGCAACGGTGGTGGCGGACAGCCCGGGTCACCACCATGGCCGAAGCACAAGCGTCACTGGACCGTTTCTGTGCACGCATCGCTGACAAGCGGCGGCGGCCGGCGGGCCGGTTCGGTCCCGAGGTGCTGGCCCGGGCGGGGGCGGTCGAGGGCATCCGGCCGATCGTCGGTCTGCTGGCCACCCTGGAGGACCTGGCCCCGCTGCCCGTCCCGTTCCCGGCGACGGTCGAGGCGACAGTGAACGTCGGCCCCTCGGCGCTTGTCCGCTTCGACGGGAACGCCTACTCGGTCCCCGCTGGCCTTCTCCGAGCTGCGGTGGTGTGCCGGTGGCGGCTGGGGACCGACCGGCTGGACATCGCCACCGCCGCAGGGATGACGGTCGCTTCCCACCGCCTGGTGCCCAGCGGCGCCGGTCAGATCGTCCGCTCAGCCGAGCACGCCGCCCAGCTGGAGAACGTCGTGCTGGGCGGCTTCACCACCGACCGGCCATGCTCGACCAAGACCAACCGGCCACCCAGCTCGGCAGCGTTGGACCTGGCCGCCCGCATCACCGGCCACGGCGCCGCTGAAGCGGTGGTCGTGGACCTGGCCGCCTACCAAGCCGCCGCCGACCACAGAGGTGGTGCACGATGACCCGGCCGGCCACCCCGCCGCCGGCGCCGTCAACCGGGGCGGGGGCCGCCACCTACCAGGCCACCAGAGCCCACCTCGCCTACCTGCGGCTCACCGCCGCAGCCGAAGCCCTCCCCGGCCTCCTCGACGACGCCAGGACGAAGAAGCGGTCCCACACCGAGTTCCTCCACGACCTGCTCGCCGTCGAAGCCCAAGCCGTCGCCGCCCGACGCCACGACAGCCTCCAACGGTTCGCTCGGCTCCCCGCCCCCTGGACCCTCGACGACTTCGACTTCGCCGCCCAACCCACCGTCGACCGCGAACTGCTTCGGGACCTGTGCACGTGCCGGTTCCTCGACGACGCCACCAACGTGCTGCTCATCGGCCCGCCCGGCGTCGGCAAGACGATGATCGCCACCATCCTGGGCCGGGCCGCCGTCGACGCCGGCCGCCGCACCTACTACACCACCGCCGTCGACCTCGCTGCACGCTGCCACCGGGCCGCACTCGAGGGACGGTGGGCCACCACCATGCGGTTCTTCAACGGACCGGACCTCCTGATCATCGACGAGGTGGGCTACCTGCCGTTGGCCGCCGAAGCCGCCGCCGCCCTGTTCCAAGTCATCAGCCACCGCTATCAGCGAGGGAGCATCGTGCTCACGACCAACCTGGCCGTGGGGACCTGGGGCCAGATCTTCGACGACGCCATGGTCGCCGCCGCCATGCTCGACCGGCTCCTCCACCGAAGCATCGTCTTCAACATCACCGGCGACAGCTACCGGCTCCGAGAACACCAAGCCCGCACCAACCAGCTGGCCCGACGAACCCGGTGATCAACAGGTCTGAGCGACCACTAGAAACGGATCTGCCGGGGACGGCTGCACCGAGCGTGACTACCATCCACCACGCCACCACAGCACCTCACTGGGAACTTTCGGTGAGCGACCCTGGGGAACTTCGGCGAGCGTCATCACGCCGGCTGGGCCGAACCCGAAGGTCGTCGTGGAAGCGACCTACGGCTGGTACTGGGCGGCGGACGTCCTCCAGGAGTGCGGCGCTG
>JALYGL010000008.1 GCA_030777125.1 Actinomycetota bacterium | reverse complement strand
GGATCCGGAGCGCCATCGGCGACCACGACGACCCACGTCCACGCCGCGACGTTCCACGGCGGGGGCGTCGTGCCGGGTCTCCCAGGCCAGGACCGCCTAGGCCGTCGTCGAGGCGGGCGAGCGCATCGCGCCAGCGGTCCGGCGTCGGTAACGATGAACTTCCACGGCGGCATCACCGTCCACCTATCTGCAGGAAGCGTCCGCGAGCAGGCCGAAGCGCTGCTCGAGTACTCCAGCGGGAGGCCGACCGCGGTCGGAACCTCCACCTGACCGGCCGGTAGCGATGCCGCGATCGCGGCGCGAGGGTGAGGATGGGCCAGGCCCGGCAGGGGTTCCGCCGCGTGGACGTCGGACCTGACCTATCCTCTGCTGCCCACCAGGGGAGCACACCCACTCTCGCTCTATGGGGTGCTTGCGGACCAGGAGTCGTAGCCCCTATCTATTCCTAGGGGGGAGACCCTGCGGCGCCCGACTGGGTGCAGCGGTATTACTGGCCCGGCCGCGCCACTGCGAGGCTCCTGGTTCCGCCGGCTGGGAGCCCGGTGGCGCGGCGGCGGGCGTCTTTGTCCGGCTGACGTCGAGAACGACGACAGGCCAGGTCCCTGACGCGGAGTGGACCTGGCCTGCCCGGGCACCTCGCCTGGGTGCGCCCTCAATCTTGCCGCCAGAGGCGCCCTCCCGCTACGAGCGGTGCCCCCCATCTTCGAGTAGGGGAGGCGTTGTCGACGACCGTGCGGCTGCTCTCGCCGTTGGCTACGTCCCTAGTCGACCGGTCCGTTCGCTCTGACGAGATCTTCTTGACCGGCCCGTCTACCCAGGTAATCTGGTTTGAGTCGTCGGCTGGGGCGCTGGAGAGGGGACGATGGTCAAGGACGAGGAAAAGGAAATGGACTACCTCGCTCCCGGCGACGTCGCCCGCGTCCTCCACGTGTCGCCTAAGACGGTCAGTCGGTGGGCGTCCCAGGGCTGGTTGCCGTGTCTCGTCACACTCGGTGGTCACCGTCGCTTTCGGCGGGAGGACGTGGAGGAAGTGGCCCGCAAGATGGCTGCGGAGGAGTAGCGCACTCTCGGCTTCGAGAAAAGAGGACAGGCCAGGTCCGAGCTGGGGGGTGGACCTGGCCTGTCGTGTGCGGCCCGCGCTTCCCACACGGGCCCCGGGCACCTTGCGTGGGTGCGCCCCCGATCTTCCCGCCGAGGCGACCTTGCTGCTACCGGCGGAGCCCCCTATCTCCCGTTGGGGGGTTCCGCTAAGACCGGCCATCCGGCGACCTAGCTACTCTGCGGCGCTAGTGGACACGTTTCCAGCTTCCCTCGCCGCGGGTACGTGGACCGCTCCCGGCCGCGATGTGTGACCGGAGAGGCCGGTACGGGTCCTTTCACGCGCCGACCCCCTCCTCCTCTCCCGCTTACGGCTGCCGCTCGTAGAGCTTCGCCAGCGCATCCGCTTTCGCCGCTGACTTCCTAGCCAGGTCAGCGATGATGTGCAGGACCCGGCGGAGCTGCTCGTTGTCCTCGTTCAGCGCGGCGATCTGCTGCTCGACCGTGTTGCTCACCGTCGCGCCCCTTCCTGAGCGTCTGACGCCTGTAGGAGTTCGCGTTCGGCGAGCAAGCGCCCAGCCATCCGCAAGACCGACCGGAGCGAGTCATTGTCGGCCTCGAGGCGGGCAACCCGCTGCTCGAGTGCCGCAAGGGTGGTGTCCGTGCCGGCGCTCACCGGTCGAACCTCAAGCCCTCGATGTCGAGAGAGACCCGCGGCCCATGGTCCTCGATCACGTCAACCTGCGTGTCGTAGCGGAAGTCGCCGCCAGGGTCGTTCTTGTCCAGCTCTGTCGCGTGCACCTCGAACATCCCAACGCCGTGATCACCGCCGCTGATGTAGAGGCCGCACGACACCGTGCGGCCGTCCATGCCGAGGGATCCGGTGTTGTTGAGGATCGCCCACGTGGAAGCGTCGGTCCCGGGCGCCACCCGGACGCTGGCGTCGTGCTCCTCGTCGGTGCCTTCCGAGATCTCCGCCACGATGCCTCGAAGCCGGTGTCGTCGACGACGACCATGCGCCGGGTGCGGACCTCCTTGGCGAGCTGCTCGCGCAGCCTCGATAGTTCGACCCGAAGGGCGAAGACCTGGTGGGCGAGCTCGTCTAGCAGAGTTGGCGACGTTGTCTCGGTCATGCGTTCACCGGGCGGCTCCCAAGGTGGGCGTTGATGGACTTGAGCAGGACGGCGATCTCTTGCAATTCCGGGTGGGGGCCCAGAGCTCGGCCAGCTCGGCCACCTGCCTCTCGAGTTTGTCGACCCGGTCCTCGAGCGACGTCAGTCGCTCTTCCGTCCTTGAACGCTGTTACTAGACTCGCCATGCGGGCCTCGCTTTCTGAGTGTCTCGGTTCGGCTGCCCGCGGCCGTCGCACCGGTGCGAGGGCTTTCCTTTTCGTCACTGCACATGGTCCTGTGCAGCCAGACGTCGGAGTAGGGGCGCATAGGGTCGCGTGCAAGAGGCAGAGGGTCCTATGCTGTAGACCCCACCTCTCCGGCGACTTGCCTCCCTAGCGTGGCGTTCGGTGGGTCGGAGACTGGACGTGGATCAGTTGTCGGCGTGACGGAGATTGCCGAGAGGTTGGGCCTCAAAGCGGCAAGCCGTGTCCACGACTGGCGCCGGCGCTACCCGGACTTCCCCGAGCCAGTGGCGAAACTCGCGATGGGGCTTGTTTGGTACTGGCCTGAGGTCCAGCGCTGGGCTCGGGCGACGGGACGACTACCCGGTCATCCTGAGTGACGTCGGCGGCGAAGCCACAGCCGCTCCGGAGTGAACAGGGTGCCGCCGCTGACGGCGAAGGGCTCCCATCCCTCGTCCAGCAGCGCTGTGAGCTGAGGCCGCTTGTTGACGGGGTTCTCCAGGTTGGTCACCTCCCAACGCTCCCTCGCGAGCCATTGTCGCTCAACCCCCTGATGTGGAGCGGTTTCGTAACGAACGCCGTTCGTATTGCCCGGCAGTGGCTCTCTCCGGCGAGGAAGCCGGG
Source organism: Actinomycetota bacterium (assembly GCA_030777125.1). Classification (GTDB taxonomy): domain Bacteria; phylum Actinomycetota; class Acidimicrobiia; order Acidimicrobiales; family AC-14; genus JALYGL01. The sequence continues at coordinate 21,986 of JALYGL010000008.1, read as the reverse complement.
CTTGCGCTGGCGGATGGCGCCCGAGGCCCAGGCACTACCGACGCTCGCCGAATCTGCTCCGGGCTGGCCGGCGGAGACGCCAAACCACGAGGAGCCGGACGAGCCGAGATACTTAACAATACTAAGTCACCAAGCGCCCAGGGACGGTTCACAGCTAGGCAAGAGGTAATCCCCCCGATTTGTCTTTTCTCGGGATAGTGTCGGGATAGGCGGTTTCACGCGGAGGGCTGAGGACGATGGCACGTGTCGCGCTGTACTGGATAGTTCTGTCGGTCCTGCTGGGGTTGCTCGTTGGTCGCTTCCTCGCGAAGGTGTCTTCTTTCGACCGACTCGGCCACAAAGCGCGCAGCGAGAAAGCAACGGAGCAAATGTCAGGACGGGTGCCGATCGCTACCAGGAATCCGCTAGGAGGTCCCGATATGGCGCCCGCTACGCGTTCCACTCCGAGCGACGAGCGCTGGGCGGTGCTGGAGGCACGGGTGAACGAGCTTGAGGAGCAGGTGGCGGAGCTCATGACCCTCCCTACTCCGGAGCTGCGCAAGGTCCCCGACCAGCTCAACTCCATCAACGCCCGGCTCCAGCGCCGCGAGGGCGCATGAGTGCCGACTCGACCACATGGGGCGCTGACGAGGATGGTCAGACGGCGGCGCATGCGAGGCATCTGCGCCGGGTGCCCGACCAAGGTTGTGTGCCTCGAGTACGCCCTTGAGACGGACGCGGAGGGCGCGTGGGGGAGACCAGCACGCGGGAGAGGCGGGGAATGCAACGAGCGGGGTCCTGCTTTCCGCCGTGCAACCTGGGAACATGCGCCAGCCCAAGCCGTGGAGCCCGACCGGGCGCCGGAGTGTCACGTGTGCGGCACCAAGCTCGCCGAGGTCGAGACCCTCGACATGGGCCACTGGCGAGGGCGGTGTCACCGGTGCAACGAGACACGCGAGGGCCATCGGGTTCTTAGTAGCGGTCACAGCTTGGTCACAAGAAGCGGCGGAGCGCCTGATACGGAGCAGCACCAGGCCGGACGCTGGCCGAGCGAAAGCGCTGGCCAGGCGGCCTAGAGGGCACCGAACGCCACCCGCCGGCACGTTCCCACAATGACTGGGGTCAAGAGGTCGGGAGTTCAAATCTCCCCAGCGCGACCAGAGATGAGCGGTGAGAGGGGATGCGCTGAGCACCCCCTCTCTCTGGTTCCCAGGCGCGGCGCTACTTGGGCGAGAGGGTCAGGCTGTACTGCGTCTTGGGCTCCGGCACGTCGGCCTGGTTGCCGTCGGATGTCGTCGGGGCCGGAGCGGCTGTGACCAGAAGCGTCCAGCCGTCCATGGCCCACCTGCCGCGGAAGTCCTCCGTTCCTGTCTGGGTTATGGGCTCGATCTGGTCCCAACCGGGAAGGGAACGGGCGTAGTAGTCGAGGACCGCCCTGGGCGTGGCGCCGAAGGCCCGAAAGCTCTGAGCGACGACCCCGGCCTTCTCCGAGCGGGAACCCAACGGCTCGGAGCGGGGGAATCTGGGGACGTCGTCGAACACCCCTTGCTCGAACGTGGTCACGTCCGGCGCCGGCTGTGCGCCCTCCCGGGTCTCGGCGTCCGCACACGCCTGCGACGCCAAGCCGATCACGACCAGGAGGCACAGCGACGTGGCTCTGGCCCGCACGCGTGGTGTCGAGACCACTACGCGTTGGGCGCGAACTGCGGGGACATGAGTGCCTGGGCCGCCTGCTCGGCGTGCTCCGCAGTCTCGGCGAACAGGTCGTAGCGACCGGCCTCGACCGAGCGGACGGAGCTGAAGTCACGCCGTCCGGCGGAGATCCAGTGCGAAACCATGCCGGCCACCGCACCGATCACAGACCCGAACGCGGCACCCACGACGGCGAGGGCGAAGCCGGAGATCACCGGATCGACCAGGCTGAACAGCCCGAGGAACAACCCCAGCAACGCTCCGATGACCGCACCGGAGGCGGCGCTGCCGAGCGCCGCCTGCCCGTAGCCCCGTCGTCCGGTGACGTTCTCGACCAGCTGGAGCCCGCCGGCGACGATGGTCAGCCGCTCCACCGGGAAGCCGTCGTCGCTCAGGGAGTCGACCGCCCTCTCGGCGTCGGCGTAGCTGGTGAAGCTGGCAACCAGATGTCGCGGGCGGAGCTGCGTGTCGGACTGCATGTCACGTACCTCCTCTGTGGGCGGTGCCGGGCCCCTGGCAACAGGGATGACGGCGGCCTGTTCGACTCTCGCCCGTGGGGATACCCACCTCGTGTAACCAGCCGGTTGACTCGGGCAACGGGATGGTCACGACCCTTCGGTCGGCCGGGGGACGTAACGGCGGCGTAACAATCCTGAGGGTTGCCGCGGTTTCTCCACTGGCCGCGGAACCGTGTGTCCGGCCAGGGCCGTTGGACAGGGGGCAGCAGAGGAGTCCCGCCGTAGGCGGCAACCGAGGAAGGCACCGTCGTCCAGTCACGCACCGCTCGAAGATCCGCTCCAGCTCTACCTGATCCAGATCAGCGGCGTCCCGCTTCTCACCAACGCTGAAGAGCAGGCGCTCGGGCAGGCCGTCCAGCGCGGGCGCGAAGCGGCCAGCATGCTCGCGGACGATGCCAGCCGTGTCGATCCCGAGTGCAGGCGCCGTCTGCTGGCCGTGCAGGAGGAGGGAGGTCGGGCCCACGGCGAGCTCGTGCGGGCCAACCTGGCCCTGGTGGTGTACGTGGCAAAGCGGTACCGGGCGTCGGGAGTCCCCCTGCTCGACCTGATCCAGGAGGGCAACATCGGTCTTCTCCGGGCCGCGGAGCGGTTCGATCCGGCGCGATGTGTCCGATTCTCCACCCATGCCGTCTGGTGGATACGCCAGGCCATCCAGAGCGGCATCACCAGGAACGCCGGCACCATCCACCTCCCCGAGCACGTGCGCCAGCGCATGGCCGCGCTCCAGCGCACGATGACAGACCTGGCGCTTCGCCTGGCCCGGGAGCCGAGCAACGGCGAGGTGGCCCGCGAGCTCGGCCTCGACGCCCGCCAGGTCGCCGAGGTCCTGAGCCTGCCGTGGCAGCTCGGGTCGTTGGAGAAACCAGTCGGCCCCGACAAGGGGGTGCCCCTCGGTGATCTGATCGAGGATCGGCTGGCGTCGTCCCCGATCGACGCAGCCGTGGTCGCCATGCTCCCGGGCGAGATCACCAACCTCATGTCGGTGTTGGACGACCGTGAGCGTCGGATCCTCGGCCTGCGGTTCGGGCTGGGCGGGCAGGAGCCGTGTACCCTCAAGGCCATCGCCGAGCGGCTCGAGCTCACACCCGAGAGGGTTCGCCAGATCGAAGCCCGGGCGCTCGGGAAGTTGCGTCTGGCCGCCCAGCGGCGCACCGGCTGATGCCCGTGGCCCATCGCACCGCGTCGGCGCCGCCGGCGACACCGTGAGGCGGCACCGGCGGGACGATCAGGACGTGGAGGAGTTCATGGGCGAGCTCCGAGTCGCCCTCCCTGGCGCAGAGGTCCTCTTCGCATTCCTGCTCACGGTGCCGTTCACCGCTCGGTTCAGCGGGCTGGCGCGTGCCGAGAGGTCGGCCTACTTCATCGCCTTCATCGCCGCGGCGGCGTCGTGCATCCTCCTGATCGCGCCGAGCTCCCTACGCCAGTTCCTACCCGACGCCGATGACCAGTCCTTGTTGCGGGTCGGCGTCCGTTTGGCCATTGCCGGGCTGGCCGCCCTGGGCGTGTGCCTGACCGCCGTGGTGTTCCTCGTCGGCCACGTGCTGTACGGCGGGGTGCCGGCGTTCTCCATCGCCGCGGTGGCGGCCGGGGGAGTCGTCGTTCTCTGGTACGGCGTCCCGCTCCGGCAGCGTCGGCAGAGAGCTCAGGAGGGCCCCCCGGGAGAACGGTAAGGGCGCGCCCGGGCGGTCGTCGGGTCGATCGAGCGGGCGATCACCACCGGCTGGCCGCTGAAGCCGCGGAAGCGCTCCTCGTCCAGGGCGCCAACCTCTGCCTCGATGTCGTCCATTCGGAAGCGCCGCACCTCTCCGGTGACCTCCACCGCATCGCCGACCAGGCGCTGGTCAACGTCTCCCATGTCGTCAATGGCGGGCGTGACGGCGATGTTCAGAACCAGGAGGCGACCCGGCCCGAGGGTGACGGACCGGGCGGCGACGACCTCCGTCACCCGGTCCCTGAGCCGGACCGTCGTCCCCACGAACCGATCCGGGTCCTCCAGCACAGTTGCTGCCGTCATCGCCGCGGCGTCGGTCCCGTCGGGCCGTCGCCCATCGTCCGTGAGTGCGAAGGCCACCAGGGTCAGCACGGCGCCGGCCGCCGTCGCGACGAGGATCACCCAGGTCGGCCGCCATGCGGTCGGGTTCCGGCGCACGCCGAAACCCTGCCCGGCAGCCATACGCTCCTACGACGAACCACCCTGATTGGTACCGAGTCGTGACGCGCCGATCCGGCCGGAACCATGGCCGTCCTCCCGGGACGGTTAGGACGTGGGTGAATCGGCGTGGCCCTGGGCCGCTCCAGCGGCCCGGAGGCGGAAGGTGAAGCACGCCCCGCCGCCGTCGGCATTGCTCGCCTCGATCGAGCCGCCTTGCACGCGGGCGTTCTCCAGGGCGATCGCCAGCCCGAGCCCGGAGCCGCCTCCTGACCTCGACAGGTCGCGCTTGTAGAACCGCTCGAAGACCCGAGGGAGGTCCTTGTCGTCTATCCCGGGGCCGGTGTCCACGACGTCGATCGCCACCCATGGACCGTCGGGCCGGGCCACCACGCGTACCGAGCCGCCACCGTGGTGCAGGCCATTGGCGACCAGGTTCGCCAGCACCCGCTTGAACCGAGCCCGGTCGGCGAGGACGCTGAGGCCGTCGTGGACAATGGTCTCGACCGGCGTGTCACCATTCCAGGAGCTCAGCACGGCGGACACCGCATCGGCCAGGCGGAGCGGTTCGAGATGCACCCCCTCCTGGCCGGCGTCGAAGCGGGCCAGCTCCAGCAGCTCCAGGACCAGACCCTCGAGCCGGCGAGCGTCGTGTATGAGTATCTCGGCCGGGCGGCGGGTCGTGTCCGGGAGGTCGCCGAGGTTCTCCTCGAGCAACGAGGCGGCCGACGTCATACCGGTGAGCGGAGTGCGCAGCTCGTGGGCGACGTCGGCGGTGAACCGACGCTCCCGGTCGGCGGCGCGGGACAGTGCCGTGATCTTCTCCTCGAGGCACTCGGCCATGTGGTTGAACGACTGGGCCCAGGCGCCGAACTCGTCGTCTGACGCCGGTGACAGGCGGGTGTGGAGGAGGCCCTCCGCCATCGAATGAGCTGCTCCGGCAGCCTCGCGCACCGGTCGGAGGGTCCGGCGCGCCACCTGCTGGCCGATCGCAGCGGCGGCGGCCACAGAGAACACCCAACCGATCGCCAGTACGTTGCGCATCTCCCGCACGCTCTCGTCCACGTACCGACGAGGGAAGAACATGTACAGAGTGGCATCGCCGGCGCTCGGCCGGTCTGCGATGACGAGGTAGGGGTCTCCGTGGACCGAGGTGGCCGCTTGCCGCGTCTCGTCCCGCGGCAGAGCGGCGAGCAGCTCCGACGGCACGTCGTCGATCCCGAACCGCGGTGAGGAGGAGAACGTCACCTCACCCTCGACGGCGATGGTCTCGAAGCCGGCCCGTCGTTGGTACTCGCTCAAGAGGGCCTCGAAGCCCTCCAATGACAGCTGGCGGGGCGCGGCCAGGGCCAGTAGCGACGCCTGTTCCCCGGCCTGCTCTGCGAACGTGTCATGGCGGTACTCGCGCACGGCGAGGTAGCTGCCGACGGCCAGGATGCCGGCAGTGACACCGGCTACAAGGACGAACGCGGCGGTGAGACGGCGACGAAACCTCTTGGGGACGACGAGCGCCATTGAGTCCTACTCCGGGTCGAACCGGTAGCCCGCACCTCGCACGGTGGTCACATAGGTCGGTTGGCGGGGGTCGTCGCCCAGCTTGTCGCGGACGCGCTTGACGGCCATGTCGACGAGACGCGAATCACCGAGGTAGTCGTACCCCCACACCCGCTGGAGCAGGTGCTCGCGACTGAGCACACGGCCGGGACTCCGAGCCAGCTCCAGCAGGAGGCGAAACTCGGTGGCGGTGAGATCGACGGGCGTGCCCGACCGGGTCACCCGGAACCCGGCGGCGTCGATTCGCAGGTCTCCCGCGCAGATCACGGGGGCGCCCTCGTCGGCGGTCGCCCTTCGCAGCACCGCCCGCGCCCGAGCGACCAGCTCCGGACCCCGGAACGGCTTGGTGACGTAGTCGTCGGCGCCGAGCTCCAGACCGGCCACGACGTCTGTGAGGTCGGTTCGGGCTGTGAGCATGACCACGGGAACCTGTGAGGTACGACGGATGACTCGGCACACTTCGAAGCCGTCCAGACCAGGCAGCATCAGGTCCAGCACGACGAGGTCGAAGCGTTGGCGACCAAAGGCGTCGAGCGCATCCCGGCCATTCCCGACCGAGCTGACCTTCATCCCAGCCCTCTCGAAGACGAGTCCGGCGGTCTCTCGCACCGACGGGTCGTCCTCGACGATCAGGACGTGCTCATCCACTGGGCGGCCCGCCGTCCCTCAAAGGGTCAGAGCCCTTGGGCCTCGCGGCCTCGACCCGCCGCCAAGATCCGACACGACAAGACAGCTGGCTCCCTCGAAGCGATCGACCGCAGGTTCCAGGTCCGTGCCGAGCTCGGACTCGAACTCGGCGACCCGAAGGGTCCGGACGCGACCTGTCACCTCGAGGACGGATCCGACGACGGCGGCCGTCGGCTGGCGGAAGATGACCACGAGCGGGTCGCGCCCAGCCCGCCCGACGATGACCACGTGAGGGGCTGGGGCATCGGTGACCGTTCCACGGACGGTCACATCCTCTCCGGTGATGACCTGCGCCGGGGGCGCGGGGGGGCGCGAGGCCCCGTCGGAGCTCCCGTCGCTGCAGCTCCCGAACACGATGACGACGACCACAGCGGCCCACGACACGACTTTGGGCGGCTGCCAGGGCCCGCGTTGCGTCGGCGCAACGGCTCCACCCGCCCCTGGAGGCGGCGCGCTGGAAAAAGACCTCACCTACGCTGGCTCTGTCGTTCACTTCTTCGGAAGCTGACGATCTCGGCGACTCCAGAGGCGATCCGTCTCGACGGTCGTGTTCAGCCTACGAGACGGCCCGGGATCTTCCCCCCTTCCTACCCCACCTGCATCGACACGAGGCGGCCCACGGGTAACGATTCGGTCACGTAGGCCTACTCGTTCTCGGGCCGGGCACCTTCGACGGCTGCGGCCGCTCGGCGGACGGCGTCCAGGTCATGGGCCTCGACGATCTCCCTCTCGGCCGCCGCCAGCACCATGCGGGCCTGCTGGCTCACCGCTCGGCGGTGCTCGGGTCTGGTCGCGCACCGGCTCACGTCTTCCAGCAGGCGTAGCAGCTCGGCGGCAACCACCGCGTCACGCGCCCCATAGAGGCGGATCTGGCGGCATGCGAGGTCGAGGTAGTCGGGGAGACTGCGGGTTGGCACAACGACGCGGGTGGCACCGTCCCGGTCGGCCTGGACGACGGGGGACAGGTCCCGGCCGACCAGCACGCACAGGATTGACGCCAGGTGCCCGATGGCGTGGACCGCGGTGGTGGGGTCGTTGACCCCCGGGGAAAGGGCCTTCACGGCAACGTCCACCAGCTCTCTCAGGCCATAGGCGACGTCCTGCTGCATGGTGCGCTCGAAGCTGGTGGTGACCGCATCGTCCACGCCCTCGGCGAGGGTATCGCCGCCGGGGGCGACGGCGCCCTCCCGGTGAGGCCATGCCAGCACCAGTGGGCGTCCGGCTACCACGCGCTCGCCCACCTTGGCCGCCAGAGCGAGCACGATGTCGTGACGGACCGCCAGCCGCACCAACGACTTCGGCGCCACCGCGGTCAGGAACCCGGAGCGGGGGGCCGGGACGGCTACGGCGTCGGCCGGTGGTTCGGGTATGGCCACCTCCCCGTCAGACCGGCATGGCTCGGGGTGCTGGGCATCGATGACCTCCCGGGTGTCCCCTTCGACCCTGTCCATCAGGACGTCGATGCGAATGGACTGGGCAATGTGGTCGATGAAGGCGACGAAGGCGGCGATGGTGGCCAACACGAAGAGAAACGCGCCGGATACGGCCAGCCCGGGCACATCGTCGTTCGCCCCAGATCCGGAGCGCACCGCCCGCAATACGACCAGGGCGTACACGAACGTAGCCAGGAAGACGCCCAGCACGACCTGATTTCTTCTTTCCCGCAGGAAGGTTCGGAGCAGCCGGGGGGAGAACTGCTGCGACGCGAGTTGCAGCGTGAGCACCGTCAACGAGAACACGAGTGTGTTCACCGTGATGGCCGCGGTGGCGATGACGCGGAGGATGCTCCCCGCCCCGTCGGCGTTGCCAGAGAACGCCAGGGAGGCGAGCAGTGAGCCCTCCGCCGGGGTCACGTGTGTCAGGAGGGCCCCGAGGACGCCGGCAAGGACGACGGCCACGCTGGGGCCGAACCAGAGCGATCCCCGGACGTACTCGATCAGCGCCTCGAGTTTCACGAAGAGCCGCACCGCCTACGCGACCCGGCTCGGCGAGCATCTTTGAGAAGAACCGTGGCCCTTCGGGGAGTCTTCCGTCATCCCTCGCCTGTACCCGCCGTACGTGGCGCTGATCCTGTTACCAGGGGGTAACAGTGAGGACGAGCATCACCGGGCATGACGACACTGACAGGGAGGATCCCACATGGAGAACGTCGTACTCGTCACCGTTCCGGACGTCACCGCGGCCCGAGACCTCGGACAGGAGCTCGAACGGCTCCATGGGCAGCAAGGGTTCAGCGTCGAGGCAGCGGCCGTCGTGCAGCGCCACGCCGACGGAGAGGTCACCGTTCTGGAGGCGGTGGGTGCTCCTGGGGTGGGTGCAACCGCGGCGGGCACGGCCGTCGGCGCCGCGGTCGGCGTCGTCAGCGGGCCGCTCGGAGTGCTGGCGGGCGGGTTGACCGGAGCGGTCGTCGGTTCTCTGTTCGAGGTCGCCGAGAGTCGGAGCTCGGAGGGCGTCGTCGATGCGGCCTCACGAGCGATTGCTCCAGGAACCGCCGGGGTCGTCGCCATCGTGCGGGAGTCGACCCCGATGTTGCTGGATCGAATCGTCGCCGCCCGTGGTGGCACGATCCTTCGGAGGTCACGGGGCGACGTGGAGTTGTGGATGGCGAAGGCGGAAGTGGGGCTTTGAGCTTCAACCAGATCGTCGAGAACGTCGGCAAGGCCGTCGACGCCGCCGGTATCGCCGTCATAGTGATCGGCTCGCTCATCGCCACGGCGCTGTTCCTCAGGGGCGTCGCCGGACGCCCGGGCACCCTGGAGGCGTACCGGGCCTATCGCCAGAACCTGGGCCGGGCGATCCTGCTCGGTCTGGAGCTCCTCGTGGCCGCGGACATCATCCGCACCGTCGCCATCCACCCGAGTTTCACCAGCGCCGGCGTGCTCGCCATCATCGTCGCCATACGGACGTTCCTCAGCATGTCGCTCGAGCTCGAGATCAGCGGGCGCTGGCCGTGGCAGCGGGCGAAGGGTGCCCAGGCCTAGGTGTGCTGCCAATGACGGGGAGGCGACGGACGACGGCACGGATGGCGACGGGCTGAGACGCGACAGTCGCAGGGGGCGATGGATCGCCATAGCGACGACCGGCGATGGCCCGCGGCCATCCAATCTGGTCTATGGGGTCGAGGCGTCGGCGCGCGGGACACGGCTGCCCGCGGTCACGCCGACCGCGCATCACTCGTTGAAGCGTCGGGGTCGGCGGGTCCGGTGGAGCCGGCGGGGTAGGAGAGCAACGGCGGGACCCCGAGAGCCCATTGCTCGAGGACGGGCTCCACGATGCGCCAGCACTCCTCGGCCTCGTCCGCTCTGATGGAGAGCGCGGGATTGCCTTCGAAGGCCTCCAGGAGGAGGCGGGCATAGGCAGAGAGATCCTGGGGGGCGAGGGTCAGGAGCAGCTGGGCCGGTTCGAGGCAGAAGGGGTCGCCGGCCCCGTTGAGAGCCAGGTCGAGCACCATGCGGTCGGGGTCCATCTGGAACAGGAGTCGGTTCACCGGCGCATCACCGTGCTCTCCGAAGACCAGGTCCGGCACGGCCCGGAACCACACCCCCATCTCACGCCGATCACCGGCCAGCGCCTTGCCGGTGCGGAGGCGGAACGGGACGCCGCGCCATCGGTCGTTGTCGACCATGAGGGTCACCTCGGCGAACGTCTCCGTCTGACGGGCGGGGTCGACGCCGGGCTCGTCGACGTAGTTGGGCACGTCTCGTTCGCCGACCCGCCCAGAGGTATAGCGGGCCCGTATGGAGTGGGTGGCAACCTCCGCCTCGGTCGGGCGCCGGACAGCGCGGAGGAGCTCGACCTTCCGGTCGCGCAGATCCTTCTCACCCAGCGTCACCGGCTTCTCCATGGCGATCAGGCACAGCAGCTGGAGGAGGTGGTTCTGGATGACGTCCCGCAGCGCCCCCGCGCCGTCGTAGTAACCGGCCCGTCCTTCCAGGGCGACCGTCTCGTCCCAGACGATGTCGACGCCGCGCACGTTGGCGCCGTTCCACGCCGGCTCGAACAGACGGTTGGCGAAACGGACGCCCAGGATGTTCTGCACGGTCTGCTTGCCGAGGAAGTGATCCATGCGGAACACGGCGTCTTCTGCGAAGTGTCGGTGGACGAGGCGGTTGAGGGCCCGGGCGGACGCCAGGTCCGTGCCGAAGGGCTTCTCCACCACGATGCGGCTTCCGCGCCGCAGCCCGACTGCGGCCAGGCCGCTGATCGCCGGCGGGAAGACGGCCGGCGGAAGGGCGAGGTAGGCGACGACGGCGCCGTCGCAACCCTGAGTGGCGGATGCCAGGACGGAGACATCGGTCACGTCGCCGGCCACGTACGACAGGCGGCCGACGACCTCCTCACGGGCCGCGGCGGGCAGTTCGGCGGCGTGGAGGGCCAGCCGGACGGCGGCATGGCGGCGGAACTCGGCGGAGTCCCACGGCTCCCGGGCGACGCCCACGATCTCGATGTCGGAGGGGAGCAACCCGCCCAGCGCCAGCTCGGCCAAGGCGGGGAGTAGGTAGCGGGCGGTGAGGTCGCCGGTTCCCCCCAGCACGACCAGCCGGGTGGCGGTCACGCTCGTTCCGCCAGCATCCTGCCCAGGTTTCTCCCGCTGGAGACGACGCCGACGTGGCTGAACGCCTGCGGGTGGTTTCCGAGGAAGTCGCCCGTCGAGGGGTCGATCTCCTCGGGGAGGAGCCCGAGCGGCCCGGCCCGGGCGCAGAGGGAGTCGTACAGCGCCATGGCCTCGTCGAGGCGGCCCTGGCCGGCGAGGTTGTCGACCAGCCAGAAGCTGCACAGCAGGAAGGCGCCCTCGTGCCCGGGGAGGCCGTCGTCGGACTCGTCCGGTAGGTACCGGTGGAGCAGGCCGTCGCCGGCACCCAGCCGCTCGGTGATCGCCTCCGTGGTACAGACCATCTTCGGGTGGCGGAAGTCGACGACCCGGCGCAGTGGCAGAGCGAGCAGACTGGCGTCGAGCCCCCCACCTCCGAGGTGCTCCGCCAAGGATCTCCGGTTCGGGTCCCAGGCCAGTTCCAGGATGGCGGCGCGGACCTGTTCCGCCTCCCGGCGCCAGCCCGGGACGTCCCCGGGAAGGCCCAGTCGCTCGGCCAGGCGCGCCCCCCGGTCGAGGGCAACGTGGCACATGGCCGCCGAGTACGTGAACGGACGGGTGGCGGTGCGCACCTCCCAGATGCCGTGGTCGGGCTCGCTCCACGCCACGCGGGCCTTCTCGACCAGCTCGCTCAGGCGAGCCCACACCACCGGTTCGAGGGACCCGCCGGCCGAGACCCACTGGTAGGCACAGTCCAGGATCTCGCCGTAGGCGTCGTGCTGGCGCTGGTCAGCGGCGGCGTTTCCCCATCGCACCGGAGCGGAGCCCCTGTAGCCCTCCAACTCGGGGTCCTCCCGCTCGCTCGGGGGCTGGTCGCCGTCGAGCGTGTACAGGACCCGGGCGCGACCATGCCGCTCGATGGAGTCGAGCACCCACCCGAGGAAGCCCCGCGCCTCGGCTTGCAGTCCCACCCGCCGGAAGGCGTAGACGGAGAAGGCGGCGTCGCGGACCCACGAGTACCGGTAATCCCAGTTCCGGATACCACCAATCTGCTCGGGGAGCGACGACGTCGGCGCCGCGACCATCGCTCCCGTCTCGACGAAGTCGAGCATCTTCAGGGTGACGATGGATCGGCGCACGAAGGGCTGCTGAGGGCCGTCGTAGGTCACGTTGCCCATCCATCGTCGCCACCCGTCGAGTGTGGCCTGGAGCAAGGCCGGGGCCTGCGGGTGATGGTGACGTCCGCCGCCCCCCCAGCGCAGCACGAAATCGGCCCGGTCCCCGGCCTGCAACTTGAGGGTGGTCCGGAGCCCGTCGAGCGCGACGGTGGCTCGGAGCCGAAGATCCAGGTCGCGGCGGCCAGCGGCGCGGATGCGGAGCCCGTCGCCGGACCGCTCGGCGGTGCCACCGCCCCGAGGCGTCAGCTCGACGACGAGCGAGACGTCGCCCTCGAGCACCGCCACCGAACGCAGCAGCTCCCCCCGCCCCGCAGTGGTGTCCTCGGTCAGGTCGGCGCCCGAGCGCAGCGTGAGGCAGTCCGTCACGCGCACGACACCCGTCGGGCTCCGCAGCTCGGTGGTCAGCACGCCGCTGTCGGGCTCGTAGCGATGACGGGCGTCGGTCAGCGGCTCGGGAGTGATCCGGAAGGAGCCACCACGCTGGTGGTCGAGGATGGAGCAGAACAGTGGTTCGGAATCGAATCGCGGTGCGCACAGCCACACGATGGCGCCGTCGCGCGAGACGAGGGCCGCCGTGGTCCCGTCACCGATGAGCCCGACGTCCTCGAGCGGCGGGTACCCATCGTGGAAGGTCAGCGCTGTGAACGCCCCGGGCGTCGCGCGCGTCAAGGCCCGACGCCGGTGTGTCCGTGGAAGGTCGAGTATCGGTCCATCCCTCCTCCATGCCATACGCGTTGGGGCGGGCAGAGCCGACCAGGTCAGCCCTACCGCGAACTGGGCGTGTCAAACGGCCGGCCGGACGGGATTGTTACTGAGCCGTTGTCTGAAGGCCGAGACGGACACCACGGCGGCGACCGTGTTCATGTCGGCTTGGTGGCCACGACGTCCGTCGGCGCCCCGGTGACCCGGCCGCCAGCGCGAGCGCCCCCAACCGACGTGACCGGCCATGTTGTCGCCCTACCCGTCGGCCCACACCACCAGATTCGACCTGTAGGAGCGAGCGTTGCGGTCGAAGCTCCCATCGCAGGTCACGAGGCGGAGCTCCGGTCCGTCCGTTGAACCGTAGACCTGCACCGTCGGGAAGCGGGACTTGGCGAAGCTGCGGGACTCCCGCACCACGAAGCTCACCGTGCCGTCGCGGTAGTCGACGTGGACGACATCGCCAGGCCTCAGGTTCTCGAGCGCGTAGAACACCGCCGGGCCTACGGTGGAGTCGCGGTGGGCGACGATCACCGCCGGACCAGCGTCGCCCGGGCGGGTCCCACCCGCGTACCAACCGGCCTCATCGTAGCTCGGCACCTCGAGCGTCCCGTCGGGGTTGATCCCCAGGGGCACGAGGGAGGCGATGACGCCGATCGCCGGGATCCGGACGCGGAGCGGGTGGCCGGGCGGGGCGGTGAGGGTATGCGAGGACGGCTCCGCCGGGGCGGCTTCGGCGGTGGCGCTCGGGGCCGCGGCAGGGACGGGCCCGCGACCCCGAGCAAGGACGACGCCGGTCCCGGTCAGTGCGATCAGAAGGGCAACGACGAGCGCCGCGCCAGTGAAGGTGGCGACGGCCCTCTCGAACCGCTCGCCGGTCGCCTCACGAATCACACCGTCAGGCTTCTCGCTGCCGCACGATCACTCCTGAAGCTGTCAGGAGCATGATGGCGGCCACGCCACCGAAGACAACCAGCGCCAGGCGGCCAGTGCCGTCGGTCGCCGTTCCGCCGCCTCCCGTCGCCACGCCGCCCGCGGGCACGACGCCCGTCGCCGGCCCTGGCGCCGGTGCTGCGTCGGTCGAGGCGGACGCCGGCGCCGCTACGGCGGCCACGTCACTGTCGGTGTCGTTCGAGTCGATGAGCAGGGCGACGACGGCGATCAACCCGATCAGCGCAACGACTGTGAAGACGGCGAAACCGGGTCCGGCTGGGTCCCTGACCTTGGCCATGACGTACCTCCCTTGAAGGAACCCGCGATCCACTCGCGAGCCAGACCCGCCTCTACCCGCCCATTGTTTGTGCCGGCGCGCAGCAGCGTCACCGTCGCGTAACGACCGGGACCTGCGGGGCTTCAGCCCCCGCCCGCCATCGCCCCTTGGGGGCGATCCTTCATCGATGGGGGCGCCGGCCGCTGCGGTCAGCTGGCTCGACCTCGGCCGCGACTCAGTCGCCGGCGACGAAGAAGATCCAGTCGCCGGTCTCGGTGATGCCCACCCTGTCGCCGATGTAACTGCCGAACTGCTCGAAGCGCCGCAGTTCGTCCTCGCCGTACAGTCGCCCGAGCGCCTCCCGATCGGCGGCGGGGACGTCGTCCCAGTGCTCGGACGCGTAGGACGACGGCCACACGTAGTGCGTCGTCCCCTCCACCGTCCTGGTGGCGAAGGGGGTGTCGAGGATCTCGACGAGCGAACGCATCACCATCCGTCCCCCCGACTCGGCCGCCCGCCAGTAGGCGGCAGGCTGGCCCTGCTCGCCGAAGCTGTAGGTGAACCCGTTACCGGCGAGCGCCAGCCGAGCGAGGGCCTCGTAGTCGCAGTCGCTGGCGGCGGCCACGATCTGCGCCCGCATGGCGGCCACCGCCGCCGGCAAGGCGGGCTGGGGCGCCGGGGCCGGAGCGGAGCGTCCGGCGGAGCACGCCGAGCTCCGCGGAAGGATCCGCAGCGACCGCATCATCTCGTCGAGGACCTCGACGTTGCCGCCGAACGTCCCGGCGGGAGTCGCTTCCGTGGTGGTCGCCACCAGTGTTCCGGGTGCCACGTCGACGAACCAGCTGACCCCCCGGACCTCGGCCGGCAGCAACGCGGCTCCCGTGGAGCGCGTCTCGACCCGGACCGCGGGACGGCCGTCGACCGTCGCCGTACGCCGATCGAGGACCTCCGAGGCGAACGACCCCTCGGCCGCCGGGGTCGCCCGATCGAACGACAGCGGATTGAGCTGGACGGTGACGGCGACGCCGGTCGCCTCCGTCCCGGGCTGGAGGGAGAACGGCTCCGGGTGGAAGAACCGGCACGGTTCCATGTGCTCGGCATCGTTCACGAACCACGTGCTCGGGAACTCCACGCGATAGCCGCGTTGGGGCGCCACGCACTCCTTTGTGCCCCCCGCGACGGGAGTCGTCGTGGTCGGGGCGGCGCTGCCGTCCGGGTCACCCGTGGTGCCGCATGCGGCGAGGAGCAGGGCCACGACGAGCGCCGAGGCGGGACGCCGGGAGGAGGGAGGTGTCGCCATGTCGCGTCCCTACCCGTCGGTTGCGCCCCCTGGGTCACAGTCTCGTCACTCCTGGGGCGTCCACCGGTCCGGGCGCCGGAGGCCGGGCAGGTACCCCCGTGCCACCAGCTGAGCGAAGGGAGAGACGACGATGTTGCGGAGAGCGAGTCGACCGGTAGCCCGATGGGCGCTGGCCGCTGTGTTGGTGTTGTTCGGGGCGCTGTTCGTCGCTTGTGGCGAGGACGACGTCGACACCGGAGCGACGACCGACACCGTCGAGGAGCGGTCCACCGAAGCCCGAGAGCAGGCCGAGAACGCGTTCGCGTCCTTCCGTACCGAGGCCGAACGGCTCATGGACGACATCCGCGCCCGGAACGCACCCGAGGCGAAGCAGGTGCTGCTCGACCGGTGCCGCGATGCGCTCGAACAGCTGCGCCAGGCGAACTCCGACCAGACCGACCGTGTCGACGACCTGTGCAACCGCATCCGCGACACGGAGCCGACCGACACCGAGCTGTGGAGGCAGGTCCAGGAGGAGATCTCCAAGTTGCCGCAGGGCTGACAGGGGACGTCCGAGAGCGTCCGAGGATCAGCGGTGACGTCGACGTCGCCGCTTGCGGTCCAGCAGGTATCCGGCGACCGTGGCCGCGACGACCCATGCCGTCGAAGCGACCTTCCGGGGTCGGGGGCCCGAGCGCTCTGCCACTGGGAGGCGCCCCCGGGCGTCCTCGCCGGAGGCCTCGTCTTCGGTCAGGGCCGGGCGTGCGGGGACGTCGTCCTCCGGTGCGGTACTGCGGTCGTCGACGTCCCGCAGCACGCGACCGGGCCACCCGCTCGCCGTGCCCACCATGCTCACCAGGCTGGGGACGAGAAGTGAGCGGACGACGAACACGTCGAACACGATGCCCGCGGCCATGGCGACGGCGAATTCCCGAAACGGGCGTAGCGGCACGAACGCCAGCATGGCGAAGCTCAGAGCGAGGGTGATCCCGGCGGCATTGATCGCCCGGGTGGACCGGGGGACGGCCACCCGGATGGCCTCGACCAGCGGGCGGTGGCGCGCCTCCGCCCAGATGTAGCCGACGCCGAAGATGCTGTAGTCGGCGCCGAGCGCGACGAGGAGCACGGCGGCGGCGAAGGGCACGTAGAAGGTGATGCCGGCGTGACCGGCGATCGTCTGGAACACGAAGGTGGTCACCCCGAGGGCAGCCGCGACGGCCAGCACGTTGGCGGCCATGAGGTACAGCGGCGCGACCACGGCCCGCAGGAACAGAACGAGCAGGACGAAGCCGAAGCCGGTGGCGACGAGAACGATCCGGCCGAGGTCGGACTCGGTCTGGGTGACGATCGACTCGGCCAGTGCCGTGTCCCCGGCGAAGCTGGTACGCACGTCCGGGATGCCGGCCTCGGCGAGCAGTGCCGGCATCCGTTCGCGGAGGTCGTGGAGGTTGTCGATCGTCGTGGCTCCGAGGGCGTCGGCATCGAAGACGATGACGTAGCGGGCGGCGTCGCCCCCGGTCGAGATGACGGCCCCGATGCTGATGGCGCTGGGCTGGTTGGCGGGACCGGCGACGAAGGCCACTCCTTGCTGGGCTTCGAGCAGGGCCTGGAGCCGGGTGAGCGAGGCACGCCGCGATTCGACGTCGGGGGCCTCGACCAGCAGGACGGAGGGCGACAGGATGCCGGGCGCGAACCCCTCGCCGGCAGCTTCAGCGGCCCGCCGGGCCTCCAGGTCCGGCGGCAACGAGTTGAGGACGCCGAAGCCGAGGTCGATGTTCTTCGCCGGCAGCGCAGCCAGCAGCAGCGCCGCCCCGCCGAACACCACCACTCGCAGCGCGTTCCGTCGCCGGGTGATGGCGTCGATCACGCGGCTGCGACGGGTCGTGCTGTCAGCAGGCGTGGGCGTCGTTCCCGCGCCCATCCTCGGCCAGAAGACCCACCGGCCGAAGATGGCGAGGCAGGCGGGCACGAACGTCACCGCCACGACCAAACTGATGAGGATGGTGATGGCCATGCCCGGGCCGAACGTCCGGAAGAGGCCGACTCGGGCCACCAGCAGGGCCAAGCTACCGGCGGCGACGGTGAGGCCGGCGACGACGACGATCGGCGAGAACTCCGCCGTGCTGGCGGTAGCCGCCTTGAGGCGGTCCTCGCCCGCGGCCAGGCGCTCTCTCATCCCGGAAAGGAAGAAGATGGAGTAATCGGTGACGATGCCGAGGAGCAGGGCGACCATGACCGGCTCGATCTCGCCGGGGACGTCCACGCCGAGCTCGGAGCCGATCAACCCCGCCAGCCGGACGACCACGGCCACCGCAACTCCCGCCGTCGCCATGGTGACCAGGGGCGCTCCGACGGCGCGGTAGTTCAAGGCCACGACGAGCAGGATCAGCACGACGGTCGCGATCTCGACCTTCTCCAGGGTGCGCCGCAGGATCACGAGCTGCGCCGTCCGCCCCGGCACTACACCGGTCACCCCGGCCAGGTCGTCCTGGGGCTCGTTCGCGTACCGGCCGGCGTACTCCGCCGCCAGCCCGGTCTGGCGGCCGAAGCTCACGTCGGGCCGGTAGTACAGGTAGGTGATCCCGGTGGTCGGCTGCTGACCGACCCGCGACGGCAGGAAGTTGTCCAGCACCGGCAGGGCGAACTCGATCCGGCCCAGTTCGGGCGGGCGGTCGAGGTTGAACTCGACGGCGTTCGACACGATTCGAAACTGGGTGGCGGGCGACAGCCCTCCGGGGTCGTGCTGAACCACGGCGGTGCGGGTGAGCACCGGGAAGCCGAACTTCTCGAACGACCGGATCTCCGCTTGTATGGCGGGATGGTCGGGGTCGGCGAAGCCGCTGAACCCGCCCGTCCCACCGCCGCTCTCGAGGGTGGGAAGCGTGACTGAGAGGGCCACGACGACCACCAGCCAACCGCCGACGATTGCCCAGCGCAGCCGGACGACGGCGACCGCGTACCAGCGGGCGGCGTGCACGCTCAGCCGGTTCGGCCCGCTGGTCCGGTGGATGTGCCTGACCGCGTCTGCGTCGACGTCCGGCGGTTTGCCAGGCCGAGCCTGGTCAGCTCGGCGTTGGCCAGACGGCGGTACGACCCCCGTTGCAGGTCACCCCACGGGTCGCTACTCACCTGCAGCAGCGCGTCGTACGGAAGGTTCTGCACGGCGCGGTGGGCGAGGAACTGCTCCAGGACCGGGTCGGGCACCGGTGCGGACAGACCCCGCGCCAGTGCCCTGCGGTTCCGGTTTCGTGCCGTCCGCAGCGGGACGTACACGGCCACGATCGGCACGACGGGGATCAGTACCAGGGCCGCGCCCAGCAGGACGCTGACCCACCGGACGGTCTCCCGGCTCGACATGCCCGCCTGGTGGATCTCCCCCGCGGTCCGGCGCACCTGTTCCCCCAGCTGTCTGGGCCGCTCTCCGACGACGGGTAGACGGCCGATGTCCTGGAGGGCGGCGCCGGCCGCGTCCAGTGCCCTTCCCGACTCGACGATGCTGTCGCTCACCTCGGTGAGGTTCCGTATCTGGAGGCCGGTGACGACGCCCGTCACCAGCCAGACGACGGCCCACAACGCCACCGCGATTGTGACCAATCGGTTGCCGTTCCGGGGCCCTGATCGCGTACGCATGGCCGTATCCTTGTTCGAAACCTCCTCCGACACTCGTCGGCGGCGGAGTCGCCCGCAGGAGCGCCATGCCCGAGGGAAGTGACGAGGAACTGCCTCCGCTGGGCGAGCCCACGCCCGCTCCCCCTCCCCGCTCCGATGCCGGTCGATGGTACCGAGGGACCTGGTTCGCCGGCCTCGTCGGCCTCGTCCTCGGGGCGCTGCTGGCGTTCGGCGTGGCCGCGATCGTCTTCGACAGCGACGACGACGACGTGGCAACCCGAGACGATGGCCGGGCCCGTCCCGAGGCGACGGCTCCCGTCGCGACGACGGTCGTCACCGTGCCCGTCGAGTGCGTCGACGCCATGCGGTCCGCGCAGCAGTCCTTGACGGTGCTCGAGCAGGGGTTCCAGCGGCTCCGCCGGTTCGAGGTGGGCGACGTGGAGCGCATGCTCGCCGAGCTCCAGGAGCTGCGCGGAACCCTCACCGAACGTGTGCGGGAGTGCCTCGAGAGGGCTTGAGCGGCCTCGGAGAACAGGCGAAGGGCCGCATACCCGTTACCCCGTACGCCCGCTGGGCGGTGGCGCCACCCGCTGCCGCCCGCCCAGAGCGGCGTCGAAGCGCGGCTGGCAGAGCTCGCGTCGGTCGAGCCGGCGGACGGGCGTCTCCATGGCTGCCTCCCCGCAGTCGGCACAGGGCAGCGACGCGTGGACGCGCGCCATGCGCGGCGGGTTGGCGTCCACCCCGCACATGTCGGTCTCCACCACCGCCACCACCCCGCTACGAGGGCGGCCGTGACGCCCGCGCTGCCGGTGGTCGCCTCCACGAAAGCGGGCAGCGAGCCAATAGATTGCGGTCGTGGTCCTCGAGGCCGATGCTCCGCGTTCGTACCGGCATCTGCCGACCGACCGGTCGCGGTTGCATGCCGCCCGCTCGCTCGCCGTGGCCCTCGTCGCCCTGGCCGTCACCACGGCGAGCGCCATCCCGCGGGGGGTCACCGAGATCGAGCGGACGCTTTTCAAGGCCGTCAACGGCCTTCCCGACACCATCCAGTGGCCGCTGTGGGTCGTCATGCAGCTGGGTGCAGCCCTGGCCATCCCGGTTCTGGCCCTGCTGTCCCTCCTCGGGTGGCGGCGCCTTCGCCCGGCACTCGACCTGATGGTGGCCGGCACGCTGGCGTGGGTCCTGGCCAAGGTGATGAAGGGTCTGCTCGAGCGCGGCCGGCCGGCTTCGTTCTTCGACGACGTCGACCTTCGGGGCGTGTTCGGCGCCGACAACATCGACGGGCTGGGGTTCCCCTCCGGCCACGTCGCCGTGGCCTTCGCCCTCGCCGTCGTCGTCTACCCCTACCTGGCCCCGCGCTGGCGGGCGCTGACCCTGGTGCTGGCCGCGATCGTGGCCTTCACCCGCCTCTACTTCGGTGCCCACTTCCCGCTCGATGCCCTGGGCGGCGCGGCTCTCGGCGTCGCCATCGGGGCCATCGTCCACCTGGTGATGGACCGCGTCCTCCACCACCACTGACCTCAGGGGCGGCGCTGCCGGGTACGGTTCGGGTCCGTGCGACTCAGCGGGGAGCGGGGCGGCGCCGGACGGGACGCGGGCACGCCCGCGATGGCGGCGTTCGACCGTCTCAGCCGGCAGTTCGGTTCGACCATGGCGGACCTGCGCCCCACCGGAAGGTCGGAGTTCGTCCGGGGCGACTGGGCCGAGCGCAACACCGAGCTCGAGGCCTTCCTCAGCCCCCGCCCGCCGGTCGACTTCCTCCGCCACCCGGTCATCCTCTACCAGATGTTCGTCGACCGGAGGCATCTCGGCGCCGAGCTGCCGTACGTCGTCAGCCGTCTGCCGGCGGTGGCGCTGGCGGCCGAGGACCCGGTGGGGGATCCCCCGACCCACGGGCTGGACGACCACGGTGTGGTGACGTCCTCGAACACCATTCACCACCTGCACCACCTCCTTCGCTACGAGGACGAGACCGGCCGCCGACTGGCGGACGCCACCACGGTGGTCGAGTGGGGAGGTGGGTACGGCAACCTGGCCAAGCTCCTCGTCCGGCTTCACGGCGGCGCACCCACGTACGTCCTCATCGACAACCCCGTGTTCGCGGCGCTGCAGTGGGTCTATCTGGCGTCGGTCCTCGGCGACGACCGGGTGACGCTGCACCGGTCGCCCGGCACGGCCGTCGCCCGGGGCAAGGTCAACGTGGTGCCGCTCGGGCTGGTGGAAAATCTGGAGTTTGAGAGCGACGTCTTCGTCTCCACGTGGGCGCTGAACGAGAGCAGCGGGGAGGCCCAGCGCTACGTCCGGGACCGCCAGTGGTTCGGAGCCGACGGGCTCCTCCTGGCCATGCACGACACCGACCCGCTGGCTCCGGTCGTCGTGGCCGAAGGTGCCCGCCCGTCGCCGGTCGTGCCGTCTATGCCCGCCCAGCGCTACTTCGTCCGCTGACCGGCTGGCGGAGCCCGTCCGCTCAGCAGTACTTCCTCAGGGTCGGGTACGGGTTGATGTTGCCGCTGCCGCCGGGATGAATCTCGAAGTGGAGGTGGGGGGGGCCGCCGGCCGCGTCGCCGGTGTCGCCGACGGTACCGATGACGGTGCCGGCGCTCACCCGGCCGCTGGCCCCGAACGAGGCCAGGTGGGCGCCGAAGTATCGGGTCCCGTCGTCGCCGGCCAGGTAGTACGCCAGGCCGCTGACCGCGCCGGTGCGTTGGGTGACGACCCCTCCCACGTTCGCCACCACCGGGGTCCCCCGGGGGGAGAGGATGTCGTTGCCCTGGTGGCTCCTCCCGCCGCCTCGGGGCGCGCCGTAGTCGTTGCTGAAGGATCGGGGGCCCTGCACCGGGCACACCCAGCCGGCCGAGCCCCCACCACCGCCCGCCACGGGTGCGGCGGCCGGTGCGGGGG
>JALYGL010000007.1 GCA_030777125.1 Actinomycetota bacterium | reverse complement strand
GCCCCTGCCCGGGCAGGGGCCGCTGGCCACGTCGCTGGGGAGGCTGCCCGCCGGGCCGTTCACCGGCGTGGTGGTGGCCAACGAGCTGGTCGACAACCTGCCCTTCCGGTTGCTCGAGCGGGCTCAGGAAGGATGGGCCGAGGTCCGGGTGGGCGACGATTTGGCCGAGATGGCCGTACCGGCGCCACCGGGCGACCGAGCCGCGGCCGCCGCCCTGGCCCCGGACGCCCCGACCGGCGCCCGCATACCCCTGCAGGACCAGGCCCGGGACTGGCTGGGCTCGGCCCTGCGCTGCGTGTCGCCAGGGCGGGTGGTGGTGGTGGACTACGCCGACATCACCCCCTCGCTGGCCCGCCGGCCCTGGACCGAGTGGGTCCGGACCTACCGCAGCCACGGGCGGGGCGGCCATCCGCTCTCCGACCTCGGCGACCAGGACGTCACCTGCGAGGTGGCCGTCGACCAGTTGGCCGCGGTCCGGCCACCGGTGCTGGACCGCCCCCAGGCCGAGTTCCTCCGGGCCTTCGGGCTCGACCGGCTGGCCGACGACGCTCGCCAGGCGTGGTACGAACGGGCCGCCCTCGGCGACCTGCAGGCGCTCATGGCGCGCAGCCGCGTCGGCGAGGCCGCCGCCCTGGCCGACCCCGCCGGCCTGGGCGGGTTCCGGGTCCTGGAGTGGGAGGTCGCTGGGTAGGCTCGCCGCCATGGCATCGGGAGGGGAAGCAATGGCCGGGCGGGACACCATCGAGTCCCTGTACCTGGAGGAGCGCACGTTCCCGCCGCCGGAGGGCTTCAAGCGCGACGCGCTCGTCGTCGACACGTCCATGTACGACGAGGCCGCCGCCGACTACCAGGGATTCTGGGCCCGCCAGTCGGCCGACCTGCTCGACTGGGCCGACGACTGGCACACCATCTGCGACTGGGACCTGCCCTTCGCCAAGTGGTTCGTCGGTGGCACCCTCAACGTGGCCCACAACTGTCTCGACCGCCACGTCGACGCCGGCCGTGGCGACAGGGTCGCCTACCACTGGGAGGGCGAGCCCGGCGACAGCCGCACCATCACGTACACCGAGCTTCGGGACGAGGTGGCCCGCTTCGCCAACGTCCTGAAGTCCCTGGGCGTCAGCCGCGGCGACCGCGTGGCGATCTACCTGCCCATGATCCCGGAGCTGCCCGTGGCCATGCTGGCGTGCGCCCGCATCGGGGCGGCCCACTCGGTCGTCTTCGGCGGCTTCTCGGCCGACGCCCTCCGCGACCGGATCAACGACGCCGAGGCCAAGGTCCTCGTCACGGCCGACGGCGGGTGGCGGCGGGCCCAGGCCGTCCCGCTGAAGGCCAACGCCGACGACGCCCTGACCGGTACGCCGTCGATCGAGCACGTGGTCGTCGTCCGCCGCACCGGACGCGACGTCGACATGGTCGACGGCCGCGACCGCTGGTACGCCGACCTCATGGACGGGGTGGCGGCCGACTGCCCGGCCGAGCCGGTCGACTCGGAGCAGCTCCTCTACCTCCTCTACACGTCGGGCACCACGGCGAAGCCCAAGGGGATCATGCACACCACGGGCGGCTACCTGACCCACGTGGCGTTCACCCACAAGTACGTGTTCGACCTCCACGCCGACACCGACGTCTACTGGTGCGCGGCCGACATCGGATGGGTCACCGGCCACAGCTACATCGTCTACGGGCCGTTGGCCAACGGGGCCACGTCGGTCATGTACGAGGGGTCGCCGGACACGCCGGCCAAGGACCGGTGGTGGTCCATAGTGGCCCGGTACGGGGTCACCATCCTCTACACCGCCCCCACCGCCATCCGCACGTTCATGAAGTGGGGCACCGAGTACCCCGAAGGGCACGACATGTCGTCCCTGCGGGTGCTGGGCAGCGTGGGCGAGCCGATCAACCCCGAGGCATGGGTGTGGTACTGGCAGCACATCGGCGGCGGCCGCTGCCCGGTGGTCGACACCTGGTGGCAGACCGAGACGGGCGGCATCATGATCTCGCCTCTACCGGGGGCCACCACCCTGAAGCCGGGTTCGGCCACCTTCCCCCTGCCCGGCATAGCCGCCGAGGTGGTCGACGAGCACGGCCGGCGGGTGGAGCAGGGGGGCGGGTACCTCACCCTCACCCGGCCGTGGCCGGGGATGCTTCGGGGTATCTACGGCGACCCCGACCGCTACAGGGAGACCTACTGGTCCCGCTTCGAGGGCCGGTACTTCGCGGGCGACGGCGCCCGCGTCGACGATGACGGCTACTTCTGGTTCATGGGCCGGGTCGACGACGTCATGAACGTCTCCGGTCACCGGGTGTCGACGACCGAGGTGGAGTCGGCCCTCGTCGACCACCCCACCGTGGCCGAGTCCGCCTGCGTGGGGGCCAGGGACGAGACCACCGGCCAGGCCATCATCGCCTTCGTCACCTGCAAAGGCGGGGTCGACGCCACCCCGGAGCACGGCGAGGTCCTCCGGCGGCACGTGGTCAAGCGCATCGGGCCCATCGCCCGGCCCAAGACCATCATCTTCACCGAGGAGCTGCCCAAGACCCGAAGCGGCAAGATCATGCGCCGGCTCCTGCGAGACGTGGCCGAGGGTCGCGACCTGGGCGATACGACCACCCTGGCCGACGCCTCCGTCGTCGACGAGATCCGCACGCGGGCCTCGGCCAGTGCCCACGAGGAGTAGGAGCCTGCCCGACGACCCGGCCCGAGCGGCCGCCGGAGCGGGAGAACCGGTTCCGGCGGGCGCCGACCACTGGCGGTGGCGGACGGACACTCGCCCTCCCGGCCCGGCGGTGGTCGTCGACATCGACGGCGTCCTGTCCAACGCCGACACCCGCCAGCACTTCCTGGACGACAAGAGGCGTCGGAACTGGCGGGCGTTCTTCGACGCCTGCGGCGAGGACACCCTCATCGAGGAGGTGGGGCGACTCCTCCAACTGCTCGACCCGGGCCTGGTCGTCGTCCTTCTCACCGGCCGGCCGCTGCGCGTCCAGCCACTGACCATGGAATGGCTGGAGCGCTACGGCGTGCGGTGGGACCTGCTCATCATGCG
>JALYGL010000006.1 GCA_030777125.1 Actinomycetota bacterium | reverse complement strand
ACATCAAGCCGTCGAACGTCCTGGTGCACGAGAGCCGCATCCGGCTCATCGACGTGGCCTTCGGCGAGGTGCGCCCGTCCCCGTGGCGGCAGGCCGTCGACCTGGCCAACATGATGCTCACCCTCGGTCTGCGGGCCGAACCGGAGCGGGTATACAAGCGGGCCCTGCTGCTGTTCACGCCGGACGAGATCGCCGAGGCCTTCGCCGCCACCCGGGGCGTGACGTCGCCCACCCAGCTCCGCGGGCTCATCCGGGCCCGGGGCCAGGACCTGGTGGAGGAGTTCCGGCGTCTGGCCCCGCAGCGACGGCCGATCCCCATCCAGCGGTGGACGTTCCGCCGCATCGGGCTCAGCCTGGCCGTCGCCGCCGCCACGCTCGTCGGCATCGTCGTGGTCATCAGCTCGCTGCAGAGCGTGCGGCTGCTCTGATGCGCCGGCTCCGACCCGCTCTGGCCGCGCCCGTCGCCGTCGGGCTGGCCGCCGCCTGCTCCCCCGGCGTCACCCGCAACATAGAGCCGACCTGCCGCAACACCGAGACCCTGGTGCTGCAGGCCCAGGCCGTGCCCACCGCCGACCGGCTCCCGTGCATCACCCTGTTGCCGGTCGGGTGGGACATCTTCGAGGTGGACATCGAGAGTGGGCGAGCCGAGTTCACCCTGAGCAACGACCGGGCCGGGCTGCGGGCGGTGCGGGTCACGCTCACCGCCGGCTGCGACGTCTCCCAGGCCACCGAGATTCCCTCCGACGAGCCCGGCACTCGTCGCTACGAGCTGATCGAGTCCGTCCGGCCCGGGTTCGCCGCCACCCGCTCGTACACCTTCCCGGGGGGATGCACGACCTACCAGTTCCGGCTCAAGGAGGCGGGCCGGGCGCTGGTGAACGAGGCATCGCTGGCCGTGACGTTCGTCCCCCGGGAGCAGGTGGCGGCCGACGTCCGCCGCCTCACCGACGGCGACGCCGAGCTCTAGGCTCCCCGCTCAGAGGGCCGCTCGGGCCCTGCCCCCCCGCTCAGAGGGCCGCTCGGGCCCTAGGCCGGGACCGCCTCCGTGGGCTCCGGCGACCGGCGCCACCGGGTGTTGCGGCGCCAGATCAGGTAGGTCACCACGCCCACCGGGATGGGGAGCAGGTAGGTCAGGGCGCGGTAGACGAGCACCGCGGCCACCACCTGCGGCCGGTCGCCCCCGGCGGTGACCAGGGCGGCGATGAGCCCCAGCTCGATGACGCCGAGCCCGCCGGGCGTGATGGGGACGGCGCTCAACAGGCGGACGAAGGCGAAGGCAGCCAAGACCTCGACCCAGCTGATCTCGTCCTGCGCCACCCCGACGTGGCGCAGGGCCACCAGCAGCACGAGGTACAGGGAGAGGTGGCTCACCACCGTCGCCCCGGTGAGCCAGTGCCAGCGGGACTCCAGCAGGCGGATGGTCTTCGACCGAAACGAGGCCAACGCCTGGTCCCAGCCGCCGGGCGGGCCGCGGCGGATGAGGCGGGCGACGGGCGTCGCCATTCGCTGGGCGAACAGCCCCAGCCGGCGGGCGGTGGCCTCCTTCCGCAGGCTCAGGACGAACAGGACCACCGCCGCCACCAGGGTGGCGATGCCCACGATGCCGGCCACGATCCGGGCTCCGCTGGCCTCGCCCTGGAGGGCCAGCAGGGCCAGGGCCAGCACCGGGAGGCCGAGCTTGACGAAGTTGTTCCAGATCCCGGACACGAGCACGGCCAGGGTGATGACCGATCGCCTGAAGCCCCAGGACGAGAACATGGAGTAGGTCAGGCCGATGGCCAGCGCCGAGCCGGCGGGCACGGTGTTGGCCACCGCGGTGGTCGACTGGGTGACCACGGCGGCCTGCCCGTAGCGCAGCCCCGGCAGGCTGGCGACCCACACGAACAGGTACGTCGCCAGGTTCCACAGGGCTACGGCCACCAGGCTGGCCGCCTCGACCGCGGTCATGGCGCCGATGTGACGTCGCACCTCCGAGAGGTCGGCCACCTTGGGCAGCACGCCGACGAACACGGCACCCACCACGGCCAGTGAGACCACCGCCTGCACCGCCTGTCGACGGCGGGTCCTGGCCATCGCCATCAGCGTCGCACACGCCGAGAGCCAGAGCGGTGAGGGCACGCCGGGCCCTTCTGCGGTGGCCCGAACACACGATGTTAGGCTCGCCTACATCGAACTCTTCGCCTTCGCGAACGACGGCCGGTACGCCAGGCGGGTGGTCGACGCCGGTGCCGCCGGGGTGGTCGTCGACTGGGAACGCCGGGGCAAACGCCGGCGCCAGGCGGGGGCGGACACCCAGATCAACACTCACACGCCCGCCGACCTGGCCGCGGTGCGGGCCGCCACCCGGGGCCGCGTCGTGTGTCGTGTCAACCGGTGGGGACCGTGGTCGCCAGCGGAGATCGACCTGGCCGCCGGGCTCGGCGCGGACGAGCTCCTGCTGCCCCTCGTCCGCCGGCCGGGTGAGGTCGACGCCGCTCTCCACGCCACGGCCGGTCGGTGCCGTCTGGGAATCCTGGTCGAGACGACCGACGCGGTGGACGCCGTCGACGAGTTGGCGCGCCGGGCGCTCTCCCGGGTCTACGTTGGCCTGAACGACCTGATGATCGACCGCCGGTCGCAGTGCCTGTTCGAGCCCATGGTCGACGGCACCGTCGACCGGGTGGCGGCGACGGTGACCGGGCGGGGCCTGCCGTTCGGAGTGGCCGGGCTCACCGTCCCCGAGGGCGGCCGCCCGGTGCCGTCCCGGCTGCTCATGGGCGCCCTGGCCCGCGTCGGCGCCTCGTTCACCTTCCTCCGCCGGTCGTTCGCCGAGGACACCGTCGGGCGAGACCTCGCCGTCGAGGTGCCGCGGATCCTGGCCGCGGTCGACGAGGCCCGGCGCCGGCCGGCGGCACAGGTGGACGCCGACCACGCCGCCCTGGCCGCGGCCGCCGGTCTGGTGGGCGCCCACCGAGCGGGGTGAGCCTCGGGTGAGGGCGCTCGTCACCGGCGTCGGCGGGTTCGTCGGCGCCCATCTGGCCGCCCGTCTGGTGGCCGACGGATGGGAGGTGGCCGGCACCGTCCGCGCCGGCGGGGACGACCGCCGTCTGCGGGCCCTGGGGGTGCACCACCGGGTCGAGGTCCTGGCCGCCGACCTGTCGGACCCGGCC
>JALYGL010000005.1 GCA_030777125.1 Actinomycetota bacterium | reverse complement strand
CCCGCGTCGATCTCCAAGGCCCCTCTTCCCCTTGCGTGTGCGGACACCGGGACCGTACGTGCCCAACCTGACGTCAGCGTTTCCCGATTGTGAACGCTCGGTTTCAGCCGGCGGCGGCGACCGCGCCCGAGCGCGGCCGGCGACTGCTGACCGCGAACACGGCGCCGAACACGGTTGCGCCCACGAGCACGATGGCCGCGCCCGACGACACGTCGAGGTGGTAGCTCAGGTTCATCCCCACGAAGCCGCACCCGGCCCCGATGGCGGTCGACAGCCACAGCATGCGGGCGAAGCTGTCGGTGAGCATGCGGGCCACCACCGCCGGGATCACCAGGGTGGCGGCGATGAGCACCACGCCCAGCACCTTCATGGTGGCCAGGATGGCGACGGCCAGCACCAGCATGAGCACGGCGTCGACCCTGGCCGTGCGCACGCCGCTGGCCTCGGCCACGTCGGGGTCGAAGGTGGTGAACAGCAGGGCCCGGTACCCACCGAAGACGGTGGCCCCGGCGAGCACGGCGACCGCGGCCACGACCCACACGTCGGTGCCGGACACGCCCAGGATGCTGCCGAAGAGCGCCGCGTCGAGGCTCTTGGCCGCCGAGCCGAACCGGTTGGTGAGGGCCAGCCCCACCGCGAAGCTGGCGGTGGTCACCACGCCGATGGCCGCGTCGGAGCCGATGATCCGCCGGCGGGTGACCCGGGAGATCATGAGGGCCGACGCCAGGCCCCAGATGCCGGCGCCGACGTAGAAGTTGAACGGGACCAGGGCGCTGGCCGCGGCCCCTCCGAAGATGGCGTGGGAGAGCCCGTGGCCGATGTAGCTCATGCCCCGCAGGGTGACGTACACGCCGATCAGTCCGCAGAGGGCTCCGGCCAGGGTGGCGACGACCAGGCCGTTGCGGAAGAAGGCGAACTCGAACGGCTCGAGCACGCTGCTCACCCCGCCTCCCGGCGCAGGGGGACGACCCGGGCGGCCGGACGGGGCTGGTCGACGACGACGGGCAGGCCACAGTGCTCGAGGACCTCCATGGGCGCGCCGTACGTGCGCTCCAGGACCGCCGGTGTCAGGACCTCCGCCGGGGTGCCCTCACCGGTGACGCGGGTGTTGAGGCACACCAGGTGGGGCAGGTGGGCGGCGATGCCGTTGAGGTCGTGGGTGGTGAGCAGGATGGCCAGGCCCCCTGCGTTCAGGTCGGCCAGCAGGTGCAGGATGTCGTGGCGGGTCCGGACGTCGACGCCCGACGTGGGTTCGTCCAGCAGGAGCACCGTCGGGCGGCCGAGCAGGGCCCGGGCGATGAAGACCCGCTGCTGCTGACCTCCCGACAGGTGGCGGATGTGACGGTGGCCCAGATCCGCGATGCCAAGTCGGTCCAGGACGGCGGCCACCTCCCGCTTCTCGGCCGGGCTGGCCCACGGGAGCCGGCGGCCCCGCGTGCGCGCCATAAGCACGGTCTCGGCGACGGTCACCGGGAAGTTCCAGTCCACCGTCTCGACCTGGGGGACGTAGCCCACGGCCACGTCCGGCTCCCGCCACACCGTGCCCACCTCCGGCCTGACCGTGCCCAGCACCGCCCGCAGCAGGGTCGTCTTCCCCGACCCGGAGGGCCCCACCACACCGCAGAAGGTGCCCGGTGCCAGCGTGAGATCGACCCCGGCCAGCACCGGCCGGCCGCCGTAGGCGCACGTCACGTCCGTCAGCCGGACGAGCGGCTCCGTCACTGTGGGTACCCGGCCGTGTCCGGGGCCACGTTGCCGACGTCGACGGCCCTGAGGGCGGCGGCATCCCCGCCCACGCTCTCGACCATGACGACGTAGTCGAAGCGCATCAGCCCGAGCCACGAGTGCTCGTCGTCGCCGGGCTCTCCCGGCAGGTCGTCGTCCCGAAGGACGTCGACGTAGCGGACACCGGCCTCCCGTCCGATCTGCTCGAGCACGGGACTGGGGAACACCTCCGAGCCGAAGATGGCCGGCACCCGCTCCCGCCGGACCTGGGCGATGAGGTCGGCGACCTCTCTGGGCGTGGGCTCGTCGAAGGTCGACGGCTGGATGGCGCCCAGGACCTTCCACCCGTAGTGGGCGGCGAAGTAGGCGTAGGCGTCGTGGTAGGTCAGCAGCTTCCGGCGCTCCGGCGCGACGGTGGCGGTGGCGGTCCGCATGGCCGCATCCAGCTCGTCGACCTTCGCCGCGAACCGCGTCAGGTTGGCCCCGAAGACGGCCGCGTTCCCGGGGTCGGCCCGGGTCAGCACGTCCTCGACGATCTCGGCGTAGCGCCGGGCCATCGGTGGGCTGGTCCACAGGTGGGGGTTCGGCTTGCCACCGTCCCGGGGGAACGAGAAGTCGTAGATGTACTCGGCCGGCGTGACGGCTCGGTCGCCCAGGGCGACCACCTCGGCGCCGGCTTTCAGGTTCCGTCGGGCCAGCTCCGCGGTGGGCTCCTCCAGCTTCAACCCGTTGACGAACACCACGTCGGCCTGGGACAGGGCCCGGGCCGCGCTGGGCGGAGGCTCGTAGGTGTGGGAGTTGGTGCCCTCGGGCACCAGACCGGTGATGTGGACGGCGTCGCCGGCCACGTTGGCCACGATGCTCGTCAGGGGGGCGACGGTGGTGACCACCCGCAGCTTCCGGGGCCCGGGCGCCGTACCGCCGGCGCCGTCCCCACACCCGGCGCCGACCACGGCCGCGCCCACGAGTAGGAGAACGCCGCTGACCCACCTCACGTGCGCCCACGTTAACGCCAGCTGGACGTTGTTGCGGGCTGGCTGCAATAACGTCCCCCCGGGCGCCTGGCCGAGTTGCGGGTGGGAACCCTCTAACGTGCGGCGATGGCCGGGCGATCAGCGAAGCGGTGGCCGATGGCCCTGGTCACGGGTGCCTCGAGCGGCATCGGGCGGGCGTTCGCCGTCGCCCTCGCCGCTCGCGGATCCGGCCTCGTCCTCGTCGCCCGCCGCCGTGACCGGCTGGAGGAACTGGCCGGGCAGCTCCGGGAGGGCACGTCGGCCACTGTCGAGACCATGGTCGCCGACCTGACCGAGCCCGACGACCGGGCCACGGTGGAGGACCGCCTGCGCGACGCGTCCCGGCCCGTCGACCTGCTGGTCAACAACGCGGGCGTCGGCGGCCACGGGCCCTTCGCCCAGCGTCCCATCGAGTACGAGGACCGCGAGATCCGGCTGAACGTGCTGGCCCCGGTGCACCTCACGTCCGCGGCCCTGCCCGGGATGATCGAGCGCCGATCGGGTGGCATCGTGAACGTGTCGTCGGTGGCGTCGATCCAGCCCGTGCCGTTCGTGGCCACGTACGCGGCCACCAAGGCCTACCTGACCAGCTTCAGCCAGGCCGTGCACGAAGAGGTGCGCGGACAGGGCGTGACCGTGCTGGCGCTCCTGCCCGGCTTCACCACCACGGAGTTCCACGACGCGGCCGACATGACGCGCTCCAACGTCCCGGGGCCGGCGTGGCTCACGTCGGAGGCGGTCGCCGAGGCCGGGCTGCGGGCGCTCGACCGCGGCCAGGCGGTGTGCATTCCCGGCATCGGGTACCGGATCCTGGTGGCGGTCTCCCGACACGTGCCCATGGGGGTCAACCGGGCGTTCACCCGCCAGATCGGCCGCCACGCCTGAACCGCACCGGCATGGGCGGGATCGCAGTACGACCGGCCACCGACGCCGACGTCGACGCGGTCCTCGACGTCTTCGAGTCGGTGGTGGCCGAAGGGACGTGGCTGGGCACGGAGGCTCCGATCGACCGGGCGGAGCGCGGCGACCGGCTGCGGGCCGCCATCGAGGATCCCCGGCAGGCCGTGCTGGTGGCGGTGGAGGCGGGCCGGATCGTCGGCCACCTGTCCCTGGAGCTGGCCCGGTACGGGGTGGCCTCCCTCGGGATGGAAGTGGCCCGCACCAGCCGGGGCCGTGGCGTCGGCACCGCCCTCATGGCCGAAGCGGTGACCACCGCCCGACGCCTGGGCGCACACAAGATGGCGCTCCAGGTGTGGCCGCACAACGTCGCCGCCCGGGCGTTGTACCGAAAGTTCGGCTTCGTCGAGGAAGGGCGGCTGCGCCGCCACTACCCCCGCCGCAACGGCGAGCTCTGGGACGCGGTGATCATGGGGCTGGTCCTCGACGAGACGACGCCCGGCGGGCCCGAGCGGCCCCCTGAGCGGGAAGCCGGGCCCGAGCGGCCCCCTGAGCGGGAAGCCGGGCGCTAGCCGCGGCGAGCGAGGATGTTGAGCACCACCGTGGCCACGATCGACACCAGCAGCGAGGTGGCGAGGGGCACGTAGACCCGGGCGTTCCCCTTCCCGAACGCCAGGTCGCCGGGCAGCCGTCCCAGGCCGAGTCTGGCCCCGGCCACCAGCACGCCGCCGGCCACCGCCAGCACCACCGCGGCGACCAGCAGCCACTTGCCCACCTGCCCGGCGTCCATGTTCCGGACGGTACCCAGGCGGGCCGTTGCCCTACCGACCCGGAGGGACGTCGGCGGCCAGGTCCCGGGCCACCGCCTCGCCCAGCGACCGCGTGGCCCGGGCGTTCAGGGTAGCCCCGGCGGCGGCCCCGACGAGGAACGGCGCCACGGTCGACAGGCTCCGCAGACCCCGCCGGGCCAGCCGGCGCTGGAGCAGCTTGACGACCTGCCGACGGGTCGTCCGGCCCAGGATCTGGGCCATGCCGCCCGGCTCGGCCAACGTCCGGGCGGTGACGCCCCTCCGCTCGGCCCAGGCCCGGGCCAGGGTGATCCCCCGCTGGGCCGGGGTGCCCGTGACCGGACGTCCGTAGACCTCGTGGAGCTCCGCCACCAGCTTCATCTCCACCGCTACGACGGACAGCGTCTCGACCACCAGCTCGACCGGGATGGCCAGCCAGGTGGGTGGGAGCAGCTCGTGGGCGGTGGCCGCCGCCCCCATGGCTGCTCCCATTCCGGCGGTCGTGCGAGAGGCCGACCTCACGAGGGCCTCGGCCATCGCCGGCCGGGAGAGGTCCCCGTGGTGGGCTCGCAGGGTGTCCAGGTCGCGGATGGGCAGATGGGGTGCGGCGTCCACCACCGCCTCGGCCAGCCACCGCCCGGTGGCGACGGAACGCGCACCGGCGGCCCGCATGGACGAGCGGGCCAGGTCGGCGACCCGGCCCAGAGCCTGCCCGTCGGCGGTGCCGGTCAGCTCGGCGACCGCCCGCCCGAGGTCGTCGTCGTGGCCCGCGGACGGATCTACCACGGACGGGGCACTACGACAGCTCCGACGCCACGTCGGGACCGGGTGCGGGAGCCCCCGGCGCGGGCGGCTCCCCCTGCAGCGACAGCGCACACGCCACTCCCGCCACCGTGCCCTTGGCCGCGGCGACCTGCACCAGCTGCATACCCGGGGTGACGTCGCCGGCGGCGTACACACCCGCGACGCTGGTGAGCCCCTCGTGGTCGACCTCGACGCACCCCTCCTCCGTCAGGCCGCAGCCGAGCTCGACGGCCAGGTCGGTGCGGGGATGGTGGGCGATGGAGAAGAAGGCCAGTTGGCAGGGCAGGACGGCGCCACCGCGGAGCCGAACGCCGCGCAGGTCGCCCCGCGTCCCGATGAGCTCGACCGCCTCGTCTTCGAGGACGTCGACGGCGTGGCGCTCGAGGGCCTGGCGACACCTTTCGTCGCCTTCGAACCGGCTGCCGTCGGTGACCACCGTCACGCTCGCCGCCCACTCCAGCAGGGTGAGGGCGAAGCCGGCGACGTGGCTGCTCCAGCCGAAGGCGACGACCTCGCACCCCTGCGCTTCGTAGCCGTCACAGGTCGGGCAGTGGAACACATCGGCCCCGTAGTGGTCGAAGAACCGCTCCACCTCGGGGAAGGCGTCGCGCACGCCTGTGGCCAGCACGACCCGGCGGGCCTGCACCGGACCGGCCGCGCTCTCGACGACGAACGTGCCGTCGTCGGACCGCCTGGCCGACGACGCCCGGCCCGACCGGAGCTCGACCGTCGGATAGGCCGTGACCTGCTCCCTCGCCAGCCGCAACAGCTCCTTCGGGTCGGCGTCGTCACGGGACAGGTAGCCGTGGCTGTGTTCGACCCATCGGTTGCGGTGCTCCCCGCCGTCGAGCACGACCACCCGCCGCCGGTACCGCCCGAGCCAGCCGGCCGCGCTCAGCCCCGCCGGTCCCCCTCCGACCACGACGGCGTCGTACATCACGGGAACCGTAGTGCCCGCCGCACGACCTGCCGGGCGGCGCGCTCGGCCGGTGTCGGTAGTGTGTCCCGATCGAGATCCGGACCACGTTCGCCCCGTTCCCGGCCAGCGTCGGCGCAGCCCGCCGGTTCGTGCGTGACGTGCTCATGACCCGGCGGGTGGGCGACCAGGTCGTCGACACGGTGGAGCTGCTGACGAGCGAACTGGTCACCAACGCGGTGATCCATGCCCGTTCGGGACCGAAGCTCCTCGTCCGCCTGGGTGATCGAGCGGTACGTATCGAGGTGTGCGACGGCGACGGCAACCCACCGACCCGCCGCCCTCAGGCCATGGACGCGGCGTCGGGTCGCGGCATCGCCATCGTGGAGGAGCTGGCGACGGAGTGGGGCGTGGAGCACATCCCCGACGACGGCAAGCGGGTGTGGTTCGAGGTCCGCCGATGACCGACGCCACCGCCGTCCGGCGCCGCGTGCGCCTGCTGAACGTGCCGACCGACCTGCTGCTCCGCAACCGCCGGCACCTCGACGACCTGTTGCACGAGCTCCAGATAATGCAGGCCGGGGTCGCGTCCGGTGAGGTGCAGCCGGGACCGCGGCTGGCCGCGGTGATGTCCGGCATCCTCGACACCTACTCACCGGCGCGCGACGTCGTCTGGGAGCAGGCCGAGCGGGCCCGCGCCGTGGGGCGGGAGACCGTCGACATCGATGTCGAGGTCCCGGTGGCAGTGGCCGTCGACGCCGCCCGGATGGTGGAGCTGCTCGAGCAGGCCGACCGGATGTGCCACGACCTGGAGCTCCTGACCCTGGCCGCGCCGCCGGAGGTGGCAGAGCTGCGCCGGTGGATCAGCGCCCAGATGGCGGCCCAGGTCGATCGGGGGGACGAGCCCCAACCGTACCGGCGCTGAGGCCGGCCCGGTGAGCCCCGTGGCCGGTGTGGTGGTCGTTGCCGCCGGGATGGCCGCGGGCACGATCAACACCATCGTCGGATCCGGATCGCTCATCACCTTCCCGACCCTTCTCGCCCTCGGGTACTCCCCCGTCGTCGCCAACGTGTCCAACACCGTGGGCCTGCTGCCCGGTTCGGTGAGCGGCGCCATCGGCTACCGGCGCGAGCTCCACGGCCAGCGCGAGCGGGTCGTGGCCCTCTCCACCGCCTCGGTGGCCGGCGGGCTCACCGGGGCGGTCCTGTTGCTCCTCCTTCCCAGCTCGGTGTTCCGGGGGCTGCTCCCGGTGCTCATCCTGGGCGCCTGCGTGCTGGTGGCGCTACAACCCCGGTTGGCCCTGCGCGCCGCGGCCGGGTCCTCCCGGCGCGGGGCTCACGGCGGTCCTCCGCTGCTGCTGGGCGTCTACGCCACCGGCGTCTACGGCGGGTACTTCGGCGCGGCCTACGGCGTCATCACCCTCGCCCTTCTCGGCATCTTCGTGGACGATTCGCTCCAGCGCCTGAACGGGGCCAAGAACGTCCTGGGTGGGCTGGTGAACGGCATGGCCGCCCTGGTGTTCGCGACGGTGGCAGACGTGGCGTGGGATGCGGCCGGACTGCTGGCGGTGGGAGCCGTCGTCGGCGGCCAGATCGGGGCCGGCGTCGGGCGTCGGATCCCCGCGGCTGTGTTGCGAGCGGTGATCGTCACCGTCGGCTTGGTGGCCGCAGGCGCCCTGGTGGCCTGAAGGCCGTGGCCGGACGTCGCCCTTGGACGAGATGGGCTGCCGCGACGGGCCCGGCTGCTCGATCGGCGTGCCGCCGCACCTATCGGTCACCGCTCGAGGCGATGCCGGAGCCGCCACCAGTAGGCGCTCAGCCGTTGTCCAGGCGCTCTGACCCTCGACTGGTCAAGTAACCGACGCCCGATGCCAGTCGAAGACATCGATCTGACGATCCTGGAAAAGCTCCTCCAGGGAATCCGACCCTTTCTCGAGACAGTATGCGGACTCCGACGCGTGAATCGGGATCACCTGGAGGAAATGAACTCCCGGCAGCGGATCCAGATCCTCCCAACAGAAGGTCGGGATCAGCAGAACGTCCGGCATGGCTGCATCAGGTTCATTTCGTTGCACAGCCGTCGGCTTGACAGCACCCGGCCACGCGCCTGGAAACGGACCTCGGATCACGTCGAAGGCGACGGTGGCCAGCACGTTGGCCGCATAGTGGATCTCGCAGGGCGCGGCGAGCAGGAGCTCGACACGAACGTCACGGCTCGGAGAAGCATTGGACGCATCGGGCAGCCCCAACGTCGCCACCGTCACCAGCCCACGAGCGGGGAGGTCTGCGGCGTGCATGAGATCAACGCTCAGGCTGCGATCATCTGAGTGATAGGCGGTCACCGATGGTCGCTCGACGCCTAGCCGGAGGCGATAGTGGTCGAAGACGCGCCGGGCTTGTTCGTTGGGACCCACGTTGTCTGTCTAGTGGAACGGGGGCCAGACGTCGCCGGGGACCCGGGAAAACGACTGTTCCGCCGTGGACCCGGTCAGCCGGGATGAGGCACGACTCTACGCGAACGACGGTGTCGATCCTCAATCGGGAACTGAACGTTCTACCAACCGGGCGAGATGGAGCTCGGCGACGACCTCAGGGACCGGCCTTCACCGCGGCCAGGAACGTACACGGACGCTGAGGGATCCGACGGCGCTGACTCATCCTGACACCATCGAAGACGCGCTCAATTTCGATCTCTGACCGCCACGAACCGGTTGCAAGGACCTCCCGGATGCTTGTCGCCTCGCGTAACGCCCTTGGCGAGATGCAGAGTGAAGGCAGCGAGCCTGCGTTCTTCATACATCTGATGTGGAATCGCCGGTCCCCGGGGTGCCTTCACCCTGCTCTTCGTCCCCACGACCGCTTGCGACGACGGACTTGGTCGAGCTCGAAGGTTGCGAGTGTCGACGCAGCGGTAGGGCTCCAGCACGTTCCAACGCTGTGCCGCAGCGAACCACGTAGGCGAAATGTGGCCGCCGATCTCCGGTACCGACCTGGACCCAGCGGCCACCCGAACGGGCAGGGCGCACCAGCCGCTCAGACACGAGAGAGAGGAAGCCTTCCTTAGACGACGCCGAGGACCCTGAGCAGCACGATGATGACGAGGACGGCAATGATGACGTATAGGAGGTTCACTCAGACATCATCGACCACTTCCCCACTCCGCTTGAGCGGCACCTCTGACGATTACTCGCTGGGCGGAAGGTGCCGGTACATCCCACGCGGGACTCCAATGCCCCGATACGTATCGGCGGCGCCGCTCGACCACCATGCTCTGTCGGTCCGAACGTCGAGGGGCCGGCGGGTGCTGCCCGTGGTCGGAGAGGTGGTGAAGCTCGAACCGCTCCGGACCAAAAGCCTGACCGCCGGAATCCCGCTCTCGGCCACGTCGAGCCGGGGGCAGATATGCAAGACCCCGGTCGGCGACTCGAAGCACGCTCCGCCCAGGGGCCGCGGCCGCCCACATGGTCCCGGGGCTATGTCAACAGCTGCGCGCTCACGTCGTGCGTCAGTTCGGCTCTCGGTCTACCCGGGTCACCGACCGGTAGTCGCCGAACACGGGCACCGGTTCCCAGAGGACCATGGCATCGAGAAACATTATGGTGTCGTCCAGCCGGGTGAACGAGAGGTGGGCGGACCCGTCGAAGCATCCCGGAGTTGTGCCTCTGCAGCGGTGAGCGGTTCGATGGGTTTGTCCGGGACCCGCAACCCAGCCCTAGATCTGTCCATCACGGAGCCCGTAGCGCGAGGGGGACGCCGGCCGCGGTGTTCTCGCAGGCTCCGCGAGCACGTTTCTTCGGGTCCACGAATGCTCCAGCCGTCAGGCCGGTCCAATGAAGCTAGGAGAGGCCGAGGTACGCCCGCGGGCGGCGTGTCGACGGGCTCGAACGGCGGACCTACCCTCGGGCCGGTGACCGCGACGGAACAGCTGTACCTGGACGACGCCTACCTGCGCTCGTTCAGCGCCCGCGTCGTCGACGTCCGCGACGGCACCGACATCGCCCTCGACCGGACGGCGTTCTACCCCACCGGTGGTGGCCAGCCGTACGACACGGGCACGCTGGGCGACCGCCGTGTCGTCGCCGTGCGCAAGGAGGGCGGCCAGGTGTGGCACGTCCTCGACGGGCCCGGGCCGGGCGTCGGGGAAGAAATCAGCGGCGAGGTCGACTGGGACCGCCGCCACGCCCTGATGCGGACCCACACGGCCCTCCACGTGCTGTGCGGGGTGATCTGGAACCGCTGGCAGGTGCCGGTCACCGGCGGGAACATGGAGCCGCTGGGCGCCCGCATGGACTTCGAGTTCGACCCGTTGCCCGAAGGCTTCGGCGGCCTGGTGGAGGACCTGGTCAACGTCGAGCTGGAGGCGGCCCGTCCGGTGAAGGTGGAGTGGGTGCCCCGCACCGACGCGTTCGCCGACGCCGACCTGATCCGTACCAAGGTGAGCCTCATCCCGGAGGGCGTCGACCCGATACGCGTCATCGACATCGTCGGGCTCGACAAGCAGGCCGACGGCGGCCTCCACGTGCGTTCCACCGACGAGGTCGGACGGGTTCGCGTGACCAAGACGGAGTCCAAGGGCAAGGGCAACAAGCGAGTCCGGCTCCAGATCCTCGATCCGGACTGACAAGCGTCACGCCGACGCCCATGTGACGCGGTCGGTGAGTATCGCCGCCGGCGACGTGCAAGCTGCCTGAGCACTTCGGGACAGCGAGAGGAAGACGTCGCCGGCATGGCCACCTTCGTGTTCATCCCCAGGGGGCCGGGTCCGACTCGTGGTACTGGCACCTGGTCGTGCCGGAGCTGCGCGACCACGGCCACGACGTGGTGATGGACCCTTCCATGCGACGACGACGCCGCCGCTCTGGCCGAGCACACCGACACGGTGGTCCACGCCATCGGCGGCCGAACCGACCTCGTGGTCGTGGCGCAGTCGACCGGGCGGGTTCACCGCCCCGCTGGTGTGTGACCGGGTCCCCGTGGACCTCCGGGCACCTGCCGCCCTGGCCCGCCCCAAGGAACCGCCGTCGCCTCCCTGTCTACCGGGCCGATTGGAGCCGGCCCGGGCCGCGGTCGGCGACCGGTAACCCCCGGGTCAGTCGCCGAACTCGAAGATGTCGCTCATGAAGGACCGCTTCTTCTTGCGGCCCCGGTACGGCAGGCCCCCCCGGTCACGGTCGTCGTCGTCGTACCGGCTCCGATCGTCGCGGTAGGGACCGGGCCGGTAGCGGTCGTCGTCGTCATCGTGGTCGTCGCGCCGGCGACCGCTCGCCGCGGACAGCTCTTCGCCGGCCCGCTCGAGGATCTTGTCGAGCTCGCCGCGGTCGAGCCACACGCCGCGACATCGCGGGCAGTAGTCGACCTCCACGCCTTGGCGCTCTGTCATCTGGAGGAGTTCGTTGTCGACGGGACAGTTCATGTCCTACGTCTACCCGATGGCGACGGTACGCGACGGCGCCGCCCTGTCGCTCAATGGAAGTCGCGTGAGCGGGCCGCAGTCACGGAGAGGGGCAGGGCGTCGATCCGTTCCGCGATCAGGTTCGTCACCCCCTCGGCCCGCTCCAGCCGGCCCCGCACCATCAGTGCCGGCGATGCACGGGCGGTACGGCGGCGACGGGACCACACCGGCGCCGAACAGATCACGTTGAGCATGCCCGTCTCGTCCTCCAGATTGACGAACACCACCCCCTGGGCGGTGGCCGGGCGCTGGCGGTGGGTGACGATGCCGGCGACCGTCACCCGCCGTCCGGAGGGCACGCCGGCCAGGCCGGCGGCCGAGACCGCGCCCAGAGCGTCGAGGCGGGCGCGGGCGAACTGCATCGGGTGGCTGTCGGGGGCCACCCCGGTGGCCCACAGGTCGGCGGCCGTCAGCTCCACGTCGGACATGCCCGGCAGCCGGGGGGCGTCGGTGCCGCACACCACCCCGGCCAGGCCGTCGGGCGACGCCTGGCTGACCGCGCCCGCGCCCCACAGCGCCTCCCGCCGGTCGAGGTCCAACGAGTCGAAGGCGCCGGCGGTGGCCAGGGCCTCCACCGCCGGCAGCGGCGCGCCGGTGCGCCGCACCAGGTCCTCCATCGACCGGTAGGGGCGGCGCTCGGCGATGCGGGCGGCCAGCCCCTCGCCCACGTTGCGCACGTACTCGATGCCCAACCGGACGGCGCACTCCAGGCCCGGCGGGTCGATGGGCTCGAGCGTGGCGGACGCGGCGCTGCGGTTGACGTCGGGCCCGCGCACCGTGACCCCGTGGCGGCGGGCGTCGGCCACCAGGGTGTTGGGCGAGTAGAAGCCCATGGGTTGGGCGTTGAGCAGGGCGGCCAGGAAGGCGGCCGGGTAGTGCAGCTTCATCCACGACGAGGAGTAGACGAGGTAGGCGAAGCTCACCGAGTGGCTCTCGGGGAACCCGAAGTTGGCGAAGGCAGCCAGCTTCTCGAAGATCCGGTCGGCCACCGCGCCGGTGATGCCGTTGGCCGCCATCCCCTCGTAGAACCGGGCCCGCAGGGCCTCCATCCGCTCCTGGCTGCGCTTGGAGCCCATGGCCTGGCGCAGCTGGTCGGCGTCGCCGGGGCTGAAGCCGGCCACGTCGATGGCCATCTGCATGAGCTGCTCCTGGAACAACGGGACGCCGAGGGTCTTGGCCAGGGCCGGCTCGAGCAGGGGGTGGAGGTAGGTGACCGGCTCCTGGCCGTTGCGGCGGCGGATGTAGGGGTGCACCGACCCGCCCTGGATGGGGCCGGGGCGGATGAGGGCCACCTCCACCACCAGGTCGTAGAAGCAGCGGGGCTTGAGCCGGGGCAGGGTGGCCATCTGGGCCCGGCTCTCCACCTGGAACACCCCGACGGAGTCGGCCCGGCAGAGCATCTCGTACACCTCCGGCTCCTGGGGGATGGTGGCCAGGTCGACCTCGACCCCGTAGGCGCTGCGGATGAGGTCGACCCCCAGGTGCAGGACGGTGAGCATGCCCAGCCCCAGCAGGTCGATCTTGACCAGGCCCACGGCCGCGCAGTCGTCCTTGTCCCACTGCAGGACGCTGCGGCCCTCCATGCGTCCCCACTCCACCGGGCACACCTCCACCACCGGCCGGTCGCAGATCACCATGCCCCCGGAGTGGATGCCCAGGTGGCGGGGGAAGCCCTCGACCTGGGCGGCCAGCGCCAGCACGGGCGCGGGGATGTCGGTGTCGTCGGGGACCTGGGTCATGTACCACCCCTCGACCTGCTTCGACCAGGCGTCGAGCGCCCCCTCGGGATGGCCCAGGGCCTTGCCCATGTCGCGCACCGACGACTTGGGCCGGTAGGTGATGACGTTGGCCACCTGGGCCGCGTTCTCCCGGCCATAGCGGGCGTAGACGTACTGGATGGCCTCCTCCCGGCGGTCGTGCTCGATGTCGAGGTCGATGTCGGGCGGGCCGTCGCGCTCGGGGGACAGGAACCGCTCGAACA
>JALYGL010000004.1 GCA_030777125.1 Actinomycetota bacterium | reverse complement strand
GCCGAGCGGTGAGCGCCGACGGGTCGTCGTTGCGCGTCGTCGCCCTGGTGGCGGCCAAGGACGCGGCGGCCACGGTCGGCCCCACCGTGGCCGCCCTGCGCGGGCTGGCGGAGGTGGGCGACGTGCTCGTCGTCGACGACGGGTCGACGGACGGGACGGCGGAGGCGGCCCGTGACGC
The DNA here is from genome assembly GCA_030777125.1 of Actinomycetota bacterium. Classification (GTDB taxonomy): domain Bacteria; phylum Actinomycetota; class Acidimicrobiia; order Acidimicrobiales; family AC-14; genus JALYGL01. The sequence continues at coordinate 26,493 of JALYGL010000004.1, read as the reverse complement.
CGGCGCGTGGGTGCTGCAGCTCGACCGGAACCGGGGCAAGGGCGGGGCGGTGGCCGCCGGCGTGGAGGTCACCCCCGAGACCGACGTGTACGTGCTGGTCGACGCCGACGTGGGGGCCACCGCCGCCGCCATCGGCGACCTCATCCCGCCGGTCGTGGCCGGGACGGCCGACATGGCCGTGGGCGTGCTGCCGTCGGCGGGCGGCAAGGGCGGTTTCGGACTGGTCCGCACCCTCGCCGCGGCCGGTATCCGCCGGGCGACGGGTGGGTTCGTCGCCCACGCCCCGCTCTCCGGCCAGCGGGTGGTCCGCGGCCCACTCCTGCGTAGCCTGGCCCTGGCCCACCGGTTCGGGCTGGAGACGGCCCTCACCATCGACGCCGTCCGGGCCGGGGCCACGGTCGTCGAGATCCCGGTCGACATGGATCATCGCCACACCGGCCGCAGTCTGTCGGGGTTCGTGCACCGCGCCCGCCAGGGAGCCGACGTGGTGCGGGCCCTGTGGCCCCGGCTCACGTCGTCCGGTGGCCGCATGGCGGTGATCGCCACCGCCCTGACCGTGGCGGTGGCCGCGTCGCTGTGGTCGGGGGCCGCAGGCCACCCGTCGAGCGTGGCCCTGCCCCGCCCGGTGGCCAAGGTCCTCCTGGTCGGGATCCCGGGGTTGTCGTGGGGGGACGTCGGCAGCGGCGCCATGCCCGTTCTCGACGGGATGGTCGAGCAGGGCGCGGTGGCGGCCATGACCGTGCGCACCCGGTCACCGGAGCCGGGCGTCACCGAGGGCTACGCCACGCTGGGCGCCGGTTACCGGGTGGCCGCTTCCGACGGCCAGGGGGTGGCCGCCGACCGGGACGGGCGGGTGGTCGTCGGCCCGGTCGAGGACCTGCGGGAGGGAGCGGGGCGGTGGTCGCCCACCCACCCCGGCGCCCTGGGCGACGCCCTCCACGCCGCCGGCCTCCGCACCGCGGTCGTCGGGAACGCCGACCTCCCGCCCGGTTTGAGCAGCGGGGTCGGCCCCGGCGCCGGGCCGGAGGCGCCGCCCGGTGGCCGGCCCGCGGTCCTGACGCCGGCGGCGGTGGCGCTGATGGACAGCGGAGGCGTGGTCGACGCCGGGACCGTCGCCCACGACCTCCTCTCCGGCAGCCGCGGCGCGCCGTTCGGCGTCCGGGCCGAGCCGGACCGGGTGGTCGCCGCCACCCGGGCCGCCCTCGCGAGGGCCGACGTGGTGCTGGTCGACGACGGCGACCTCAGCCGGGTCGAGGCCCTGCAGACGGTCGCGCCGGCGGAGTTCGCCGCCCGCAGCCGGACCCTGACAGTGGCCGACACCGACGCCCTGCTCGGCCGGCTGACCGCCGATCTCCCTCCCGACACCCTCGTGCTCGTGGTGTCGGTGGTGCCTCCCGACGACGAGTGGCGGCTGACCCCTGTGGTGGCGTCGGGCGCGGGGGTGCGCTCCGGCTCGCTCTACTCCCCGTCCACCCGGCGCCCCGGGCTGGTGACCCTCACCGACGTGGCTCCCACCGTGCTCGACGCGCTGGGCGCGCCGGTGCCAACGGCGATGGTCGGCAACCCCTTGCGCTACGCCCCCGGCGACGCCGACGTGGGGGCGGTCGCCCGCCTCGACCGCGGCGCCGCCGCTCGGGAACGGATGCACCTGCCGATCACGGTCGGCTTCATCGTCGTGCAGGCCCTGGTGTACCTGCTGGCCCTCGCCGCCGTGGCCCGCTCCCGCTCGAAGCCGGTGTGGTGGCGACCAGGGCTCCGCCTGGCCCTCCTCGCCGTGGCCGCCTTCCCGCTGGCCACGTTCGTCTTCCGTGCCCTCCCGTTCGGCGCCGGGCTCGGGCCGGCGGGCGTGTCGCTCATCGTCGCGGTGGACGCCGCGGTGGTGGCCGTCGCCGCTCGGGCCCGGCGGTCCCCGTTGGCGCCGCTGGCATGGATCCTGGGGGCCACCGCCGTCGTCCTGCTGGTCGACGTGGCCACGGGGTCCCGGCTCCAGCCCGCCAGCATCCTCGGCTACTCGCCGCACACCGCCGGTCGCTTCCACGGCCTGGGCAACACCGCCTTCGCCGTCCTCGGGACCACCGCCGTCCTCGCCGGCGTCCTGCACCTCGTCCACGCCCCCCGCCGCCGGGAGGCGCTGGCCGCGGTGGGCGCCGGCTGGGCGCTCGTCGTGGTGCTCGACGGGGCCCCGACGCTCGGCAACGACGTGGGCGGCATCCTCAGCCTGGTCCCGGTCCTGGCCCTGACCTTCGCCGTCCTGGCCGGACGGCGGCTCACCGGCCGTCTGATGCTGGCCACGGCCGTGACGGTGATTGTCCTGCTGGCCACCGCCACCGCCGTCGAACTCCTCCGCCCCCCGGAGGCCCGGTCGCACTTGGGCCGCTTCGCCGCCGACGTGGTCGACCACGGCATGGAGTCACTGGTCACGACCATCGCCCGCCGGGCGTCGGCGAACCTCGACGCGGCGATGGCATCGGCGTGGGCCTGGGCCGTCCCGGTCATCGCCGCCGTCCTGCTCTCCCTGGCGGTGGGGCGCCGCCGAGGCATGCAGCTCCTCCCGCCCGGGTCGCCCGTTCGCACCGGGGTGGTCTCCGCCGTGGCCCTCGGAGTGGTCGGGTCCCTCGCCAACGACTCCGGCGTCGTCGTGCTGGCCGCGGCCCTGCTCTACGTCGCCCCGGTCCTCGCCCTGGCGGCCCTGGCCGCCGACGGCGGACGGGTCGTCCTCCGGGAACCGACGTCAGCGGTGCCGGGGCCGAGCCTGGCCGCGGGCCGGGCGGGGACCGGGTGAGCACCGTGCTGGCCGGTGTCGCCGCCGGCTTCCTCGCCGGCCGGCTGGCCTGGCTGTCGGCCAGGCCGCTGTTCGCCGCCGCCGCCCTGGCCCGCCCGAACTACCGGGGTCATGTCGTCCCCACCGCCGCGGGCCTGGTCCTGCCGGTGGCGGTGCTGCTGGTGGAGGGGGGACGGGCCGTGGTCGCCGCCTTCGGGGACGGCGGCGACGAGCTCGACGCGCCGCGGGCGCCGGTCGTGGTGGCGGCCGCCGGCTTCGCCCTCCTCGGGCTGGTCGACGACGTCGCCGGGTCCACCACCGATCGCGGCTTCGGTGGCCACCTCCGGGCCCTGGCCCACGGCCGGCTCACCACCGGGGGGCTGAAGCTGGTGGGTGGCGCGGCCCTGGCCCTGGTCGTGGCCGCCCCCGTGGCGTCCGGCTCGCCCGGGCGCCTGCTGGCCGACGCCGCCCTGGTGGCGCTGGCCGCCAACCTCGGCAACCTGTTCGACCGGGCGCCGGGCCGCGCCATCAAGGTCGGCGCCGCCGCCTTCGCCGCTCTGGCTGCGGCGACAGCCTGGGATCCGACCATCGGCGCGGTGGCCGTCGTGGTCGGAGCGGCCCTGGGCCTTCTGTCCGACGACCTGCACGAGCAGCTCATGTTGGGCGACACCGGCGCCAACGCCCTGGGGGCGGTGCTCGGCCTGGGGGTGGTGCTGGCCTGCGCCCCGGCCACCCGCACCGTGGTCCTGGTCGCGGTGGCCGCCCTCAACCTGGCCGCCGAGGTGGTGTCGTTCAGCCGGGTCATCGACGCCGTTCCCCCGTTGCGCGCCCTCGACCGACTGGGACGCCGGCGGACCACCGCCCCCTGAGCCCGGCCCGAGCGGCCCTAGCAGAAGGGAGATCGTCGGACGCGGGTGCCCACCGCCATGATCAGCCGTCCTCGTCGGGCGGGGATCCGGCGGCGGTGGCGCTGTCGGAGTCGGGTGCGGCCAGCGGAGGCGCCGACGGGAGCCGGTTGAGCGCGTCGACGAGGGCGCGGAGGCGACCGTGGTTCATGCGGTCGAACTGCAGGGCGACGCGGGGGAGGTCGAGGTGGTCGTCGTCGGCCACCTCCGGCGGGAGGGGGGCCACGGCCTCGATCCGGCCGCGGGGACGGATGTCGGCGAACTCGGCGTCGAGCTGCTCGAGCTCCTCGGGCGTGGGTGCGGCCCGCAGGCGGACGACCAGCCGGTTCCCCACGTAGCGGATCGAGTGGTAGTTGCGGAAGAAGCCGAGGATCTCGTCGGTCGCCGACGCCACGTCGTCGGTGATGCGGCACAGGAGGACGTCGTCGGGCGAGACCAGTCCCCTGGCCACCACCTCCTGACGGATGAAGCGGTCCCAAGCTCTCCAGTAGGTGCCACCGGGGACATCGAGGAGGACGATGGGAGCCGGGGCCGCCTTTCCGGTCTGAAGCAGAGTGAGCAGCTCGAAGGCCTCGTCGAGCGTCCCGAACCCGCCCGGGAGCACGGCGAAGCCGGCCGACTCCTTCATCAGCATCAGCTTGCGAGTGAAGAAGTACTTCATGGTGACCAGCTTCGGGTCGGCCACCAGCGCCGGGTTGGGCGGCTCGAACGGCAGGCGGATGTTGACCCCGATGGAGTTGGCCGGCCCCGCTCCCTCCGCCCCGGCGGCCATGATGCCGGGCCCGGCGCCGGTCACGACCATCCAGCCGCAGTTGGCCAGCGTGGCGGCCAGGTCACGGGTCTGGGTGTAGAGCGGGTCCTCCGGAAGGGTCCGGGCCGAGCCGAAGATGGTGACCTTGGGCACGGCCTGGAACGGAGCGAACACGCCGAACGCCTCCCGCATCTCCTTCAGCGCCGCGTTGGTGATCTTGAGGTCGAGCCGGTCGGCGCCATCGGTGGCCAGGCGGACGCCGGACACCAGGATCTCGAACAGCTGGTCGACATCCTCGGTGGCGCCGATGTCGCGGAGGACCTCCATGAGGCGCCGGTCCAGACCGGGATCGCCGGTGCTGTACCGCGGAAGTCGGTCCTGCACGCGTTCGGCCATGGCCCCCGAGGTTACGGCTCGGGACAAGACTCGTTTCCGGTGCCTCTCGTGGGGCATGATCTCGGACATGCTCGTCGTGCTGCTGGTGCCCGCCTCGCTCATCCTGATCAGCCTGCTGCTCGTGGGCGTCACCTGGTTCGAGAAGTGGGTGCTGTCGCCACAGGCGATCATGCTGCATTCGGCCCGGGTTCGCGGGGTCAAACCGGAGCATGTGGAGAAGCTGGTGACGGTCGAGTCGCAGCGGCTGCTCACCGGCCTCGCCGTGCGTCCCGCCGACGGGTTCGAGCGCTCGACGAACTAGCGACCGAACCGGCCTCGGCGGGGGGCGAGCCCACCGAGGACCGTCGGGCCGATCGGCCTGGGACTGGTGGCCCGGCGCCGGGGCGCTATCGCTCGAGGCGGGGGCGGAGGCCGAACGTGGCGAACAGGTGGGTGTCGAGGAAGTTGTGATGCCCGACGATCCGGTCGCCTGAGATCTCGATCACCTGGACGGCCCACGGCCGGTGGCCGCCCTCGGGGTCGGGCCGGTAGGAGCCGAACGCCACCCCGCCGTTGGCCATGGTGGCCACCAGGCGGGACCCGCGACAGCCGCTGCCCTCGCCGAGGAACCACCGAGCCATCTCGACCGGGCCCTGTAGCCAGAAGTCATAGGGCGGCATCGACATGACCGCGTCCTCGTGCAGCAGCGACACCAGCGAGGGGATGTCGTACCGCTCGAAGGCGTCGACGTAGCGAGCCAGCAGCGCCTGCTGGTCGGCGTCGACGGTGGGCGAGGAGGAAGGGTCGATGTGGCGCGCCGCCAGCGTGGCCCGGGCCCGCTGGAGGGCGCTGTTGACCGACGCCACGGTGGTGTCGAGGAGCTCGGCCACCTCGGTGGCCTGCCAGCGCAGCACCTCGCGCAGGAGCAGCACCGCCCGCTGGCGGGGCGGGAGGTGCTGGAGGGCGGTGACGAACGCCAAACGGATGGTCTCTCTCGCCGCCGCCACCTCGGCCGGGTCGCCGTCGTCGGGCAGGACCCGGCTGTCGGGCATGGGCGTGACCCAGGCGTGCTCGGGCAACGTCGCCCCCCGGAACGAGTCCGCCGTACCGGACGGCCCGAGATCCATCGCCAGCGCCCGCCGTTGACGCCCCCGAAGCATGTCGAGGCACACGTTGGTGGCGATGCGGTACAGCCAGGACCGCACGGCCGAGCGGCCCTCGAACCCGTCGATACCTCGCCACGCCCGGACCATCGTCTCCTGGACGGCGTCGTCCGCCTCGAAGGCGGAGCCGAGCATCCGATAGGAGTACCCGGTGAGCTCCCGCCGGTACTGCTCGAGGTCGGCGGCCTCGACGCGGGCGCCATGGAGAGAGTCGGTGCGGACGGCCATTGGGTCCCAATGTACGACGGCGCTCATCGGCAGGACCACGCCGGCGTGGGCGCGAAGTCATCGCGCGGCAGAGAAAAGCTCCCTTGGCGGTGCGGTCAGCACGCCCGCATCCCTGGGTGCGGTAGTTCGGAACTTCGCGGGGTACAGCACCAGCGTGCACCGCGTGGCGGTCCTCTGGCTCGGGATGCTCGTGCTGACAGGCTGTGCCGCCGCGGCCGCTCCCCGCGACGGCAGGGTGGTCGCCGCCGTGGCCCCGGTGGAGGGCGGTGAGCCCCACGAGGTGGTCCAGGGGACCGTCACCAGGGTGGACACGGACCGGGTCCACGTCGACGTGCGGATCGTGTGGGCACCCGTCCTGCGGGCCGACAACCGCACCGTCGAGGTCTCCGTCGGCCCCGTCACCCGGTTCGTGCCGGCCGCCTTCCGGAGCCGGCTGCAGCCGGGCGACGAGGTGCAGGTGTCGCTGGCGGCCGGCCAGCACGACCACCCGCACGCCCAGCAGATCACCGTCCTCGACCTGGACTAGCCCGAGGCCCGGGTCACCCTTCCGTAGAGGGTGGTCCGCTGCTCGAGGGGACGGCCGAGCGGCTCCACGATCTCCCGGAAGCCGGTCTCGTCCATGCGCTGGCCGTGGGAGGCACCCGCGGCCCGGGAGATGTTCTCGTCGATGAGCGTGCCACCCAGGTCGTTGGCGCCCGCCGCCAGCGCCTGGCGGGCGCCACCGGCTCCCATCTTCACCCACGACACCTGGACGTTCGGGACCAGGCCGGTGAGCGCGATCCGTCCGACGGCCACCATGAGCAACGCCTCCCGGAAGGTCGGTCCCCGGCGGGCCCGGCCCTGCAGGAACATCGGCGCGGCCATGTGGACGAAGGGAAGGGGGACGAACTCCGTGAACCCTCCCGTCTCGGCCTGCAGGGCGCGGGTCCGCAGCAGGTGACGGGCCCACGACACCGGCTGCTCGATGGCCCCGAACATGATGGTGATGTTCGACCGGAGCCCGACGGAGTGGGCGGTGCGATGAGCGTCGAGCCACTCGTCGGTGTCGATCTTGTCGGGGCACAGGAAGGCCCGCACCTCGTCGTCGAGGATCTCGGCCGCCGTGCCCGGCAGGGTGGCCAGGCCGGCGTCCATCAGCCGCCGCAGGTACGAAGCCAGAGGCTCGCCCAGCCGGCGGGCGCCCTCCGTCACCTCCAGGGCGGTGAAACCGTGGACGTGGATCCGCGGTGCGGCCGCCTTGACCGCCCGGCACACGTCCACGTAGTAGTCGCCGTCGAAGCTGGGGTGGATGCCGCCTTGAAGGCACACCTCGGTGGCCCCCTGCTCGACCGCCTCGACCACCCGCCGCTGGATCTCCTCCACGCCGAGCAGGTACGGGTCGCCGCGCAGGTTCAGTGACAGCGGCCCCTTGGAGAAGGCGCAGAACCTGCACTTGAACGTGCAGATGTTGGTGTAGTTGATGTTGCGGTTGGCCACCCACGTCACCACGTCGCCGGTGGCCGCCCGGCGCAGGTCGTCGGCCACGCCCGCCACCGCAGCCACTTCCCGACCGCGGGCCGAGAACAGGGTGACGATCTCGTCCTCGCCCACCTGCTGGCCCGAGACCACTCCGGCCAGCACCTCGCCCACCGCTCCGCTCGACCTCGGCGTGCCCGGGAGCAGCCGGCTCGGCGCATCCTCGCCGCCCGCGGTCCAGGAGGTGTCCCGGGCCAGCCCCTCCGCGTCCGAGGCGGCCAGCACCCGGGGGCGGATCGCCGGGTGGAGCCAGCGGTCAGGGTCGAGCGCGAAGCGGGGATGAACGGTGAGGCGGGGGGCGAGCTCGAACCCGGCCGCCTCCGTGACGTGGGCCAGCCTGGCCAGTGCCGGCCACGGCCGCTCGGGGTTGACGTGGTCGGGCGTGACCGGCGAGACGCCGCCCCAGTCGTCGATGCCGGCGTCGAGCAGACGGCCGAAGTCCTCGGACAGGTTCGGCGGCGCCTGCAGGCGGACGTCGGTCGGGAGGAGGAGGCGCGCGGCGGCGACCGTCCACAGCTGCTCCTCGGGAGGGCACGCGGGTGCGGACGACATGGCGGTGCCCGCCTTCGGCCGGAAGTTCTGGACGATCACCTCCTGCACGTGGCCGTGGCGGCGGTGCGAGGCGGCGATGGCCGCCAGCGCCTCCACCCGGTCTGCCCGGCTCTCCCCTATACCGACGAGGATCCCCGTGGTGAACGGGACGGAGAGGCGCCCGGCCGCATCCAACGTGGCCAGGCGCCGTCCGGGCAGCTTGTCGGGCGCACCCCGATGGCAGTCCAGGGTCGGGTTGAGCGACTCCAGCATCATGCCCTGGGAGGGGGAAACGGCCCGCAGGGCGGCCAGCTCGTCAGGGTGGAGGGCGCCGGCGTTGGCGTGGGGGAGCAGGCCGGTCTCGACCAGGACCAGCCCGCACATGGCCACCAGGTAGTCCACCGTCGAACCGTGACCGTGGTCGTCCAGCCAGCGGCGGGCCGCCGGGTAGCGGTCCTCGGGGCGCTCGCCCAGGGTGAACAACGCCTCGGCACAGCCGGCGGCCGCACCCTCGCGGGCCACGGCCAAAACCTCGTCGGGGGACAGGTACGGCGCCGCCGCCCGGGCCGGCGGCTGGGCGAACGTGCAGTACCGGCACCGGTCCCGGCACAGCCGGGTGAGCGGGATGAAAACCTTGGGCGAGAAGGTGATGCGGGTGCCGGTGGCCCGGTCGCGGACGGCGGCGGCCGTGGCCAGCAACTCGGGAAGGGGCGCGCCAAGGAGTTCGGCCGGCGTCACCCCCTCACCCTATGCGGAGGGCTAGCGGACGATTCGGCGCCGTCTGACCGCGGGCGCGGCGAAGGTGGCCGGCACCAGCGACGCTGCCGCCCAGGCGGCCAGGCCCAGCGAGATCCAGCCCAGCTCATTCACGTTGATGTCGTCACTGAAGGCGGAGAGACCCGCAATCAGGAATATGACGACGGCCACGATCTGCAGGATTTGGCTCATGTTCGCCCGTGTACCCACGGTCACGCCCGGTCACGCCACGGCCACCCGCCGGGCGCCGGTGAGCCACACGCCGGTCTGGCCGCAGGTGCACCGCCAGTGGACCTCGATCCCGTCGGGTGCCCAGATCAGGGCCATGATCGACTCCGGGCCGAGCAGGACGCGGGCGTCGTGACGGGGGCAATCGACACTGAACATGGCGTCTCCAGTCCTATTTCCAGACCATTAGGGGGAGGGTGTGGCGGCCGTGGTTGACATTCGCGTACCATCCGTGCGGTGGTACAGCGCCAAACCGACGCGAATTGGACTGATCCGGTCGACGGTGCCCACGTCGGCGGCGTGCTGGGGGACTGGACCGCAGGCCGCGGCCCGTTGCACCGCAAGCTGGCCGACGGTCTACGGGAAGCCATCCTGTCCGGCGACCTCCCGGCCGGGTCGCTCCTGCCCGCCGAGCGGGTCCTTGCCGGCCAGCTGTCGGTCAGCCGGAGCACGGTGGTGGTGGCCTTCGACCGGCTGCGCTCGGAGGGGCTGCTGGTCAGTCGCCAGGGCAGCGGCACCCGGGTCTCGCCCGACCTACGCCGTCCGGTCGCCGACGGCAGCGTGCCCGGGGGCACCGGGCAGGCCGTCTTCCGCCGGCTGGTCGAGGGACCGGGGGAGCTGATCTCGCTGGCCTGCGCCATCCCGCCATGCCATCCGGCCGTGGCCGAGGCCCTCACCGGGCTGACGCCAGCCGACCTGGAGGTGCCGCTGACCCGGACCGGCTACCACCCCCTCGGTCTGCCGGAGCTCCGTCGGGCCCTGGCCGACCTCCACACCCGAGAGGGCGTTCCGACCGCGGCCGAGCAGATCCTGGTGACCACCGGCGCCCAGCAGGCGATCAACCTGGCTGCGGCCCTGTTCGTGCGCCCCGGCGACACCGTCGTGGTCGAGTCGCCCGGCTTCCCCGGTGTTCTCGACGTCTTCCGAGCCGCCGGTGCCCGTTTGGTGCCGGTGGGGGTGGACTCCGACGGCGCCCGGGTGGACGAGATCGACCGCCTGGCCCGGCGGTCGGCGGTCGGGGCCGTGTTCGTCATGGCCAGCTTTCACAATCCCGTGGGCGTGGCCCTCGGGGAGGGGCGCCGCCGCCACCTGGCCTCGCTCGCCGCCGAGCTGGGGCTACCGGTCATCGAGGACAATGCCATGGAGCACGCCCGCCTGGGCGTCAGCCCGCCCCCGTCCGTGGGCTCCATGGGGGACGGACCCGTCGTCACCATCGGCTCGTTGAGCAAGGTGCTGTGGGGCGGCCTGCGGCTGGGATGGATCCGGGCGTCGGAGGAGCTGATCGGGCGGCTGGTCCGGGTGAAGGTCATCCACGATCTCGGCACTGGGGTGGTCGGCCAGCTGGTCGCATCCCGGCTGGTGCCCCGACTGGAGGAGCTGCGGGACACCCGCCAGGCCCAGCTGCTGGACAGCCTCGCCACCCTCACGTCCCTCCTCGAGCGCCGGCTGCCGGGGTGGCGGTGGGACCGCCCCCAGGGCGGTCCGTCGCTCTGGGTGCGGCTGCCCTGGGGTGACACGGACACGTTCGCCCAGATCACCCTGCGCCACGGCGTCGAAATCGTTCCCGGCAGCGCCATGACGCCCGACGTGGCCTCCCGTGACCACCTCCGCATCCCGTTCGTGTTCGACCGGGGCCAGACGGAACAGCTCGTCGACCGCCTGGCCGCGGCGTGGGCCGCATACGCCCCCGGCGAACGATCCCGGCAGGAGCCCGTCGGCGTGGTGGTCTAGGTCGGCTCGCCGGCCGTCGTCTCAGGCGGCGGGCGGCTCCCGGAAGTGGATCCGGCGGGGGTCGAACCACCGGCTCACGAGGCCCGACGGGGTACCCGCAGGCATCGAGCCGCCGCCCCCGTTCGTCGCTGAACACCATGGCGTCGGCATCATCGGCATCACCGCTGACGCCGAGCCTCCCCAGATGGTGCAGCCGATGATGTCGGTGGCACAGGGCGATCAGATTGGGCGTGTCGGAGGTGCCGCCGTCCTCCCAATGCTGAATATGGTGCACGTGCAACCACCGGCGGGTTCGGCGGGCTCGGCCGGCTCCTTGGCCTCGGCGGGATCGGCGGTGGCCTGATCGTCGAAGGAGTAGGTGCCCAGGATGCGGCGCAGCTGGACCACCGGGCCGAGCGGGCCCCAGTGGCGGCATTCGGACGTCCGCACACCCCCGCTGTCCGCGGCGGATCCTCAGCCCTCGCCGGCCGCCTCGGGATCGACCAGCCACACCACCCGGTCGGCCCGAACCTGGGCCGCGGGGCACGAAGGGTCGCCGCGGCGCACGGCATCGAAGGCGTCCCGCTTGTCCCGGCCGGACACGGTGAAGACGACCAGCCGGGCCCGGGCGATGCCCGAGAAGGTGAGGGTCATCCGCTGGTAGGGGTTGCCCCCGGACGGGTCCTCGTTCATCACGACCAGGCGCCCGGGATCGGCTTCGAGGCCGGGTGAGCCGGGGAACAACGACGCAGTGTGGCCGTCGGGGCCGAGCCCCAGGTGGACCAGGTCGAAGCGGCCGACCTGGGCCACGCGCTGTTGGTAGGGATCGGGGCCCTCGTCACAGCGCATGGGATAGACGGCGTTGGCCGCACCCACCCGCTCGAGGAGGGCGTCGCGGACCAGCCGCTCGTTGGACTCGGGGCTGTCCGGGGGGACGCAGCGCTCGTCGCCCCAGTAGACGTCGACCTGCCACCAGTCGAGCTGGTCGGCGCCGTCGACGGCCAGCTTCTCGTAGCATCTCCGGGCGGTGTCGCCCCCCGACAGGACCAGCGAGAAGCTCTCGCCGGGCCGGTTGTGGAACGCCTCCACCACCCGCTCGGCGAACTCGGCCGGCACGTCGTCGACGACGATGACCTCCCCGTTCACCGGAGCTCCCGGGCGCCGGCGAGCGCCTCCTCGTAGACGGGGTCGTGGCCGGTCCTCGTCAGCGCCCCGGCCAGCGCCAGCGACGGCCACTGCTCGCGCATGTGCACGATCTGCTCGAGCGAGGGCCCGTCCTCGATGTCCACGTAGGCGTGGATCTCCCGTTCGGCCCCGGGCCGCCGCACCAGGAAGGTGCCCGACCGCCCGTCGGCGGTAGCCGCGATGCGGACCGAGACGTGCTCGGCGGGCGTCAGCCGGACGGTGCTCGTGGCCAGGCCGAGCCGGCGCAGCAGCCAGCCGCCGAGGAGGTGCCGCGGGCCGTCGTTGCCGGTCACCTCCACCTCCCGGACGCCGTCGAGGAACGGCCGGTGCAGCCCGCCTTCGAACAGCCCTGCCAGCAGGCTCCGCCAGGGCGCCAGCCGGATCCACGAGAGGTCGGTGACCGGCAGGCGGCGGGCGAGGACCATGCTGCGGGCGAGTACGTCCACGCCGGCCTCCCTCACCGCCCGGCTGTCGACCACCACCCGGTTGGCCGCGGCCATGAGCGGGTCGCCCACGGAGGGGAGCCGGGCCGGCAGCCACACCACCATGGGCACGTCGGCCAGGGCGAAGGGCTCGACGACGGAGTCGAGATGGTGACGGACCTTGCCCCGGACGGTGAGGAGGAGGTCCTCGAAGCAGACGGCCCGGCCCTCCTTCTCCACCGCCTGGACCCACACCGAGGCGTCGACCCCGCTGCCCTCTCCGGTGGTGTCGCCCACGTCGAGGACGATGGTGCGCGACGGGTGGCGGATGCCGAGATCGTGCACGATCCCCCACACCAGCGCCGCCTCCGTGGGGTTGTCGACCACCGCCACCAGGGTGAGCACGCTGGTGCGGACCGCGGCCCGCTGCTCGTGGCGGCGCAGGTTGGACAGCTCGGCGTCGACCTGGGCCAGAGTGACGTTCTCGGCCTCCCACGACCCGAGCGTCGTGACCTCGGGAGCGGCGGTCAAGGCTTGCGCCAGCGACGGCCGTCGCGGTCGAGGAGGAAGTCGGCCTCCGGCGGGCCCCAGGTGCCGGCCTCGTAGCGGGCCAGGGGCACGTCGCCCTCCTCGAAGGCGGTCAGGACCGGGTCGACGATGCGCCACGCCTGGGCCACCTCGTCGGAGCGGATGAACAGCGTCGGGTCGCCCACCAGGGCGTCGAGGAGCAGGCGCTCGTAGGCCTCGGGCGTCTCCTCGAGGAAGGCGGCGCCGTAGAAGAAGTCCATCGACACCGAGCGGACCTCGAACATCTGGCCCGGCACCTTGGCGCCGAAACGCAGGGTGATGCCCTCGTCGGGCTGGATGCGAAGAACCAGGGCGTTGGGGTTGAGCTGCTCGGTCTGGTTGGCGGCGAAGGGCAGGTGGGGGACGGGGTTGAACTCCATGGCCACCTCGGTGACCCGCTTGGGCAGGTACTTGCCGGTACGGACGTAGAAGGGGACACCCGCCCAGCGCCAGTTGTCCACCTTCAGGCGCATGGCCACGTAGGTCTCGGTCTGGCTGTGGGGGTGCACGCCCTCCTCGTCGCGGTAGCTCGCCACCTCCGATCCCTGCACCCACCCCCGTCGGTACTGGGCCCGGACCACGTGGTCGGCGACGGTCTCGGGCGTGAGGATGTCGACGGCCCGCAGAGCCTTGACCTTCTCGTCGCGGATGCCGTCGGCGTCGAAGGTGGCCGGCGGCTCCATCAGGGTCAGGGCCAGCACCTGCATGACGTGGTTCTGGACGATGTCGCGCATCGCCCCCGCGGTCTCGTAGAAGCTCCCGCGGTGGCCCACTCCCAGGGACTCGGCCACCGTGATCTGGACGTGGTTGACGTAGCGGCGGTTCCAGATGGGCTCGAAGATGGCATTGGCGAAGCGCAGGGCGAGGACGTTCTGGACCGTCTCCTTCCCGAGGTAGTGGTCGATCCGGTAGACCTGGGACTCCTCGAAGGCGCCGTGCACCACCGCGTCGAGCTCGGCCGCCGACCGCTCGTCGCGCCCGTAGGGCTTCTCGATGACGATGCGCACGAAGCAGCCGTCGGCCGTGGGTTTGTTGAGCCCCTGGGAGGCCAGGCCCTCGACCACCACCGGGAACGTGGACGGCGGGGTGGCGAGGTAGTAGAGGCGGTTCTCGGCCGTGCCCCGCTCCCGGTCGAGCTCCTCGAGGACCTCGCGCAGACGGGAGAAGGTGTCGGGATCGGCGTAGTCGCCGGCCACGTAGCGGAAGCCGCCGGCGAAGGCCTCCCAGACGTGGCGGGCCTCGGGCCCGCCTCCGCCGTCGTCCTCCACCATCTTGCGCATCCGGTCCCGGAAGTCGTCATCGGACATCTCGGTGCGGGCCACCCCGACCACCGAGAACCCGGCCGGCAACAGCCGGCGCAGGGCCAGGCGCTCGATGGCGGGAATGAGCTTGCGGCTGGTGAGGTCGCCGGAGGCGCCGAAGACCACGAGCACGCCAGGAGGAGCCACCCGTTCGCTGGTGGGCTCGACCAGCGGGTTGTCGACGGTCATGGCAGCGGGGAACCTACTTGGCGGCCAGGGCGGCCGCCTTCTCGGCCAGGACGTCGAGGAGCTCGTCGAACGACTTGGCGAACGACGCCACGCCCTCGGTCTCGAGCACCCGGCCGACGTCGTCCAGGTCGACGCCCACCGCGGCCAGCCGGTCCATGACCCGGTGGGCGTCGTCGACGCCCTGGTCGACGGTGCGGGCCACGGTGCCGTGGTCCTCGAAGGCGGCGATGGTGGCGTCGGGGATGGTGTTGACCGTGTCGGGGCCGATCAGGTTGTCGATGTAGAGCGTGTCCGGGTAGTCGGGGTTCTTGGTCGACGTCGACGCCCACAGCGGCCGCTGCAGCCGGGCACCCCGCGCGGCCAGGGCGTCCCAGCGGTCGCCGCTGAAGCGCCGCCGGAACAGCTCGTACGCCAGCTTGGCCTGGGCCACCGCCGCCTTGCCGCGCAGGGCCAACGCCTCCTCGGTGCCGATCCCCTCCAGCCGGCGGTCGACCTCGGTGTCGACCCTGCTCACGAAGAAGGAGGCCACGCTGTGGATGTTGACGGGGTCGTGGTCGGTGGCCTCCAGCCCGGAGAGGTAGGCCTCGATGACGTCGTCGTAGCGGGCCAGCGAGAAGATGAGGGTGACGTTGATGCTGCAGCCCTCGCTGATCATCTGGCGGATGGCCGGCACGCCCTCGGCCGTGGCCGGGATCTTCACGTACAGGTTGGGGTGCTCGATCCGCCGGGCCAGCACGCGGGCGGCCTCGACGCTGCCCGGGGTGTCGTTGGCCAGGGCCGGGGCCAGCTCGATGGACACGAACCCGTCGCCCCCCTCGCTCTGCTCGTACAGGGGCAGGAGGAGGTCGAGGGCGGCGTGGATGTCGTCGCCGACCATCTGCCAGTAGGCGTCCTCCACCGTCACACCGCTCTTGACCAGCGACTCGAACTGGTCGTCGTAGTCGGCGGACCCGGCGATGGCCTTCTGGAAGATGGTGGGGTTGGAGGTCACCCCCCGGATGCCGTCGTCGATCAGGCGCTGGAGCTGCCCACTGGTGAGGTAGCCCCGCTTGAGGTTGTCGAGCCACGGGCTCTGACCCTGTTCGGCGAAGAGCTGCTGCAATCTGGTCACTGGCTTTCTCCTCGTTCCTCGGGCAATCAGTGAGTGCTCACGGACCGGCCTCCCCGGCCGGTCATGGCGACGCCTCCTGTCGAGCAGTGTCCATTACCCGTTCCGTCGACAGCAGCACCACCGATGCGGTGAACCCGTGGACGAAGTTGCGGCCGCCCACCGGGCCGAGCTCGCCGGCGCAGAACATGCCGGCCAGGGCCGCACCGGGCAGGCTCTCGGACACGGCCCGGGCGTCGTGGTCGGGCCGGCCGAACAGCTGGCGGCCCCGGCCGTTGCAGGTGAACAGGAGGGCGGCCTGGGCCGACCGGTCACGCATGAGCTGGCGGAGGTCCTCGTCGGCCGACTCGGCGTCGCGCACCTGGAACTGGGCGGTGGACCCGACCTCGACCATGTCGTTGACCACCAGGGCGCCGGCCCGGGTGTCGGCGCCGAGGACGTTCCGGGTGAGGAAGTCGCCCCGGCCGAAGTCGATCTTGTGCTCGTCGATGACCCGGCCCATGTGGACGAACCTGGCCAGCAGCTCCCGGTCGTCGTCGGACAGGCTGCCGGCGACCTCCTGGAGGCGCTCGAGGGCGGGCTTGCCGGCCAGCTCGTAGACGACGTTCCGCTCCGCCCGGGTGATGACGTAGGGGTTCCCCACCGGCCGGCACCCCTGCGACACGACCGTGGTCACCGTGACTCCGGGGCCGAGGAAGGCCCCCACGGCACCCGAGGTGAGCACCTCGTCGTCGAGGACCAGGCGGTTGCCCCCGGGGTGGTTGGCGGCGGAGGCCATCCCACCCACCACCGGGAGGCCGGGCCGGTCGGCGGCCAGCCGCTCGAGCAGGTCGTCGACCGGGAAGGAGTACGGGTCGGCGATGAGGAGCAGGGCGCTGGCGTCGTCGGGGACGGTGTCGGGCCACCCGGTGAACGTGCGGCCGTCGGGCGTCTCCACCGTCGTCAGGTGGAAGGCGTCGACCGGGCCGGTCCGTCCGGCCCACAGCGAGACCGCGGGCTCGAACTCCACCTCCCGGCCGCCACCGACCACCGACACTGCCGCGCAGCCGAGAAGCGTCCCCGGGCGCAGCGCCTTCCGGACGGTGTAGGCGGCGTCCTCCAGGGCGCCGGCGTGGGGTGGTGTGACGAACAGCAGGGCCAGGTCGGGCTCCCCGTCGAGACGCTCCAGCACCTGCCCCACGACCTCGCCGACCGCCACCGCGGGCGTGGGGTGCTCCGAAAGGCCGGAGGCGTAGGCGGGCATCAGGCCGGGGGCGGCAGCAGGGTGAGGGGGACGACCACCGAGGGCCCGTCCACCAGCCGGACGTGGGCCTCGATGGTGCCGTAGTCCTTGTACGTCAGCTCCCCCTTGACCAGCTGGCGCCCGAACTTGCCGGGGGCCACGTTGACGGGCTGGACGTTGCGGGCCACCTGCTCGCCGTCGGGCCCGACGAACTCAACCTCCAGGGTGCCGGTGCCGGGCTCGTCGGGCGGACATCGCAGGAGCACGATGAGGTGGGGAGCCAGGGTGACGGGGAGCTCGCCGGGAGCCACCAGCGAGAACATGATCCCCGTCAGGTCGATGCGGGTGGAGGGACCGGCGACCTGGCGCTGGTCGATCCCCTCCACGAAGAGGGCGGCCACGATGTCCACCGTCTCGACGCTAGTCCTAGTCCCTTCCCGCCGGGTACGGAGAGGCACATAGGATGGGCCCATGACGGACCAACAGCAGTGGGAGGAGCTCGGCCAGCAGCTGCGGGTCGACTCTGTCCGGACGAGTGGGGCGGCGAAGTCCGGCCACCCGACGTCGTCCATGTCAGCCGCCGACCTCATGGCGGTGCTGATCTCCAAGTACCTGCACTACGACTTCGCCGCCCCGGAGAACCCCAACAACGACCACCTCATCTTCTCCAAGGGCCACGCGTCGCCGTTGCTGTACGCCATCTACAAGGCGGCCGGGGCGGTCGACGAGGACGAGATGAAGTCCTACCGCAAGTTCGGTAGCCGGTTGGAGGGTCACCCCACCCCGATGCTGCCCTGGGTCGACGTGGCCACCGGCTCTCTCGGCCAGGGGCTGCCCATCGGCGTCGGCGTGGCCCTCACCGCCAAGCGCCTCGACCAGCTCGGCTACCACACATGGGTGCTGTGCGGTGACTCGGAGATGGCCGAGGGCTCCATGTGGGAGGCCATCGACGCCGCCGCCTACGAGGGCCTCGACAACCTCACCGCCATCATCGACGTCAACCGTCTGGGCCAGAGCCGCGAGACCCGCTACGGGTGGGACACCGACGTCTACCGGCGCCGGCTGGAGGCGTTCGGCTGGCACACCATCGTCATCGACGGCCACGACGTGAACGCCATCGACGCCGCCTACGCCGAGGCCGTGGCCACCACCGGCAAGCCCACCGCCATCGTGGCCCGCACCAAGAAGGGCAAGGGCGCCTCGGCCACCGAGGACCAGCTCAACGCCCACGGCAAGCCCCTCGAGGACCTCGAGACCGCCCTCAAGGAGCTGGGCGGCGACCGTGGCGTCACCGTATCGGTGCCCAAGCCCGAGGCCGACGGCGAGGCCCGCCGGTTCGACGACGGCGCCCTGGAGCTGCCCACCTACGAGCTGGGCTCGTCGGTCGCCACCCGCAAGGCCTACGGCGAGGCGTTGGCCGCCCTGGGACGGGCACGAGGCGACGTGGTCGCCCTCGACGGCGAGGTGTCGAACTCCACCTACTCGGAGATCTTCCGCGAGGCCCACCCCGACCGCTACTTCGAGTGCTTCATCGCCGAGCAGCAGATGGTGGCCACCGCCACCGGCATGCAGGTCCGTGGCTGGGTCCCGTACCTCTCGACCTTCGCCGCCTTCCTCTCCCGGGCCTACGACTTCGTGCGCATGGCCTCGGTCAGCCGGGCCCGGCTGTGCCTGGTCGGGTCCCACGCCGGGGTGTCGATCGGCGAGGACGGGCCGTCGCAGATGGGGCTGGAGGACATCGCCTCCCTCCGGGCCGTCCACGGCTCGACCATCCTGTACCCGTGCGACGGCAACCAGACCGCTCACCTGGTGGCGGCCATGGCCGACCTGGACGGGATCGCCTACATGCGCACCACCCGGGGCGGCACCGACGTCATCTACGGTCCCGACGAGCGCTTCGAGATCGGCGGCTCCAAGGTGGTGCGGTCGTCCGACGACGACCAGGTCACCATCGTCGGCGCCGGGATCACGCTCCACGAGGCCCTCAAGGCGGCCGACGCCCTGGCCGCCGACGGGGTCTCCGCCCGCGTGGTCGACGCCTACTCCGTGAAGCCGCTCGACGTGGCCGGCATCACCGACGCGGTGCGGGCCACCGGCGGCCGCCTGGTCACGGTGGAGGACCATTGGCCCGAGGGCGGGGTGGGCGAGGCCGTGATCGACGCCCTGGCCGAGGCCGGCGTCACCCTGCACGCCACCAAGCTGGCGGTGACCGGCATGCCGACGTCGGGTAAGCCCGACGAGCTGGTCGCGGCGGCCGGCATCGACGCCGACCACATCGCCGACGCCGCCCGCAAGCTGGTGTCCTGACGGACCTGGTGCCACGTGCCGGTGTCGGCCCACCGGTACGTGGCCCAGGTCGCCAGACCACGCGCCCCGGTGCCGACGTGACCGCCTCTGACCCGGCGGTCTCCACGCGCCACGCCATCCTGGCCGTCGCTCTGCGATCCTTCTCGGAGCACGGCTACGAGGGCACGTCGCTCAACGAGATCGCGGCCGCCGTCGGCATCCGCCGCCCCAGCCTCCTTCACCACTTCCCGTCCAAGGAGGCCCTGTACCGAGAGGTCTTCGAGCGCCAGCTGGCCGACTGGTCGGTCCGGGTCGAGGAGGCGACCCAGGGCCCGTACGAGGGCTGGGAGATGGTCGAGCAGATCCTGGCCGCCGGATTCAAGTTCTTCGTCGAGCACCCGGAGTTCGTTCGTCTGGTCCGCCGCGAGGCCCTGGAGGGCGGCAGCCGGCTGGAGGCGGAGCTGGGGGCGGGCCTGCGACCGTTGTTCTCCCGGGCGGTGGCGTTCTTCACCGGCGAGATGATGGCCGGCCGGCTTCGGCACCACGACCCCGAGCAGCTCTTCTTCACGCTCTACGGCGCCCTGCTGAGCTACTTCAGCGACGTGCCCCTCCTCGAGTCGCTGCTCGGACGCGACCCGCTGGCGCCGGACGTGGTCGAGGCCCGCCTGGAGCACATGCGCTCCTTCTTCCGGGCCGCCCTCGACCCCCAGGTCAGCGCCCTGGTGGCCGGTTCTCCCGACGGATCACGAACCGGAGGCCCGACCACGCCTGGTTGACGGCGCAGACCGGACGACGAGGGACCCCGGGCTGAAGGCGGCGACGCAGCCTGACTCCGCCGGAAGGGGCTCCAGCTCGCCTCGAACCGTCCGGCGCCCCGAGCACCACGACGCGCGATCCCTCCCTGACGCCCAGCTTGCCGGCCAGCGGGGTGCCCGGAATACCCGGCCACGCCCCTCCTGCCGCGTCGGCCACACCGCCGCGATCTACTCTGGCGTGGCCGATGCGCGCCAAGGCCCTCACCGTCGTCGCCCTCGGTCTCGCCCTGGCCGCGGGACCGGGGGTGGCCCAGGCGGCGCCGGCACCGGCCCGGCCTGTGGAGCTCGACACGCCGGTGTTCAGCCTGCGGCGGGTCCCGGAGTACGTGTCCCGGGTGGTGGCCGACCGGCGGCTCTCCGCCGACCTGCAGCGGGCGATAGACGACCCGGTGCTGGGCGGCGCCCGGGAGCGGACGTGCCTGGCCGTGTCCGCCCCGGACGGCCGGCCCGTCTTCTCCCGCCGGCCGGAACTGGCCCTCATCCCGGCATCGACCCTCAAGGTCCTGACCGGGGTCGTGGCCCTGGCCCGGATCGGCCCCGACGCCCGCCTGACCACCGAGGGCCGCGCGTCGGGCCCGCCGCGCGACGGCGTGGTCGGCGACCTGTGGCTGGTCGGCGGCGGCGACCCCCTGCTGGCTACGGCGGACTTCACCGCCGACGCCGGGTACGCGGGCCAACCGCGCCTGGGCACCTCCATGGAGGCCCTGGCCGATCTGGTGGTGAACGCCGGCGTCCGGCGGGTGGAGGGCACGATCGTGGGTGACGAGAGCCGCTACGACACCCAGCGGCTGGTCCCCAGTTGGAACCCCCGGTACATCGCCGGGTTCGAGGTCAGCCCCCTGTCCGCCCTGGTGGTCAACAAGAACCTGTTGGTTGGCACCCGGGCGTTCGGACCGCCCCCGCCGGTCCACGCCGCGTCGGTCCTGGCCGACCTCCTGCGGGCCCGGGGTGTGGCCGTGGGCGCCGCCGGCGAGGGCAAGGCACCCGCCGGCGCGGTCAGGATCACGGCTCTGGACTCGCACCCGTTCGCCGAGGTCGTCGGCGAGGTCCTCCAGCACAGCGACAACCTCGGCGCGGAGATGCTGGTGAAGGAGCTCGGGTTCCGCTTCGGTGGCGCGGGCAGCACGGCCGCCGGCCTGGCCGTCGTGCGTGACCACCTGACCGCCATGGGCGTGCCGCTCGACGGCCTCACCGCGGTGGACGGGTCGGGGCTGGACCGGTCCGACCGGTTGAGCTGCGACATCCTGCAGCGGGTCCTCGCCTCGGCGGGGGACGGGAGCCCGCTGAGCCGGGTTCTTCCGGTCGCCGGCGGCGAGGGAACCCTCTACCGGCGGTTCCTCAACACCCCTGCGGCCGGGAAGGTCCGGGCCAAGACCGGTTCGCTCCAGGGTGTGGCCGCCCTCAGCGGCTGGGCCACGGCCGCGTCCGGTCACTCGCTGCCCTTCTCGCTGCTGTCGAACGACCTGCCCACCGCCCAGGTCGGGTCCGCCCTCCAGGACAAGGTGGTGAACGCCCTGGCCCGGTACCCGCAGGCGCCGCCGCCGGAGCAGCTCGGGCCCCGGCCGCCGAAGCCGGCCGGGCAGTGAGCGCCGGGCCCGGACGCCGTGCCGGGCCGCTGCCCATGTTCCCCCTGGGGTCGGTGCTGTTCCCCACCATGGCGATCGTCCTGCACGTGTTCGAGGAGCGCTACCGCGCCCTCACCCGCCACTGCCTGGCCGGCGACCGACAGCTCGGGGTGGTCCTCATCGAGCGGGGATCGGAGGTCGGCGGCGGTGACGTGCGGTTCGGCGTGGGCACCCGGGCCCGGATCGTCGAGGCGGTCGAGAGTGACGACGGACGGTTCGGCCTCGGGCTGGTCGGGGTCAACCGCATCCGGGTCGACCGGTGGCTACCCGACGACCCCTACCCCCGGGCCGAGGTCGACGATCTGGACGACGGAGCCCCCGGTGCGGGTGCCGGGGAGCGCCGTGACACGCTCCAGCGGACGCTGCGCCGAGTCCTCGCCCTGAAGGCCGAGCTCGGGGAGCCGGTGGCGCCGGCGACGGTCGACCTCGACCCCGACCCCGTCGTGGCCAGTTACCAGGCCGCGGCCCTGGCCCCGCTCGGCCCGGCTGACTGCCAGCGGCTCCTGGAGGCGGCCGGGGCCGACGAACGCCTGCGCCTGGTCGTCGCTCTGCTCGAGGACGAGGGGGTCGTGCTTGCGCAGAGGGTTGCCGGGGGCTAGGAACTCGGCGATGGCGTCCCCGTCCGGCCCCAAGAAAGACGACGACGGCCTGCCCGGCAAGGCCACCGACCTGTGGCGCCTGGTGGTCGCCTACGTCAAGCAGGAGACCCTCGACCCGATCAAGGGCCTGGGCCGCTACGTCGCGTTCGGGCTGGCCGGTTCGCTGGTCCTGGCCACCGGGCTCGTGCTCCTGTTCCTGGGCGCCCTGCGCCTGCTCCAGGACGAGACCGGGACGGCGATGACCGGCAACCTCTCCTGGGTGCCCTACCTGTTGACCGTCGTGGCCTGCGCACTGGTCGCCTTCGCGGCCATGAAGGCGCGCGGCCGGGGCCAGAGAAAGGAAGGGGTCTGATGGCGTCTCCCAGGATCACCCGCGCCGACCTCGAGTCCAAGCTCCGCGAGGTCCGCGGCGAGGTGGAGGAGAAGGGCGAGGCGGCCAAGAGCACCGGCCTCACCGTCGCCCTCGCGGGCATCGCCGTCGTGGTCGGCGTGGCCTTCCTGCTCGGGCGGCGCCGGGGCAGGAGGAAGTCCACCGTGGTCGAGATCCGCAGGGTGTGAAGCGGTGCTGAGGATGCTGCTCCGCACCGGCGTGCGCAAGGGGCTGTTCGGCGGGTCGAAGCCCTGGCTGGTCGTCGGCGCCCTCGCCGGGGGCGTCCGGCTGCTCGGGCGCATGGCCACCAGGGAGCCCGAGGTCGTCTACTGCGAGAAGCTCGAGCCCGGACAGCGCGTGGTGATCTCCCATCTGACCGAGACGCATCGCTGAGCCACGCGAAGATGGGCGCGTGCCCGGCCCCTTCGCCCCTGGTGACAAGGCGCTCCTGATCGACGGCAAGGACCGTCGGTACCTCGTCACCCTCCGGGACGGCGGCGAGTTCCACAGCCATTCCGGCGTCACGCCCCACGCCCTGATCCTCGGCCGGGACGACGGCTGCACCGTCCGCTCGAGCTCGGGGGGCCGCTACGTCGTCGTCCGTCCGACGCTGGCCGACTTCGTCCTGTCCATGCCCAGGGGGGCGCAGGTGATCTACCCGAAGGACCTGGGGCCGATCCTCGTGCTGGCCGACGTCTTCGTCGGGGCCAAGGTGCTGGAGGCGGGGGTCGGCTCGGGGGCCCTGTCGATGGCGCTCCTGAGGGCGGGGGCGTCGGTGGTCGGCTACGAGGTCCGGGCCGACTTCGGGGCCAAGGCCCGGGCCAACGTGGCGTCGTTCCTGGGGCCCGACGTCGACTACCGGGTCGAGGAGCGTGACGTCTACGCGGGCATCGACGAGCCCGACATCGACCGGGTGGTCCTCGACCTGCCCGAGCCGTGGCGGGTGGTCAAGCACGCCGAGTCCGCCCTACGGCCCGGGGGCATCCTCGTGTCCTACCTGCCCACCATCGGCCAGGTGGCCCAGCTCCGGGAGGTGCTCGACGGGTCCGCGTTCGGGATGGCCGAGACCATCGAGGTCCTTCAGCGGTCGTGGCACGTGCGGGGCCAGTCGGTGCGCCCCGACCATCGCATGGTCGCCCACACCGGGTTCCTGACGTCGGCCCGGCTCCTGAGCGACCGCGATGACCGGGCCGTGGGTACAGCACGGCCGTGAACTCGTTCGACCTGGCCATCCTCCTCGTGGTGGCCACGTCGGTGGTGGGCGGGTACCGGCTGGGGCTGCTGGTAGGCGGGACGAGCTGGATCTTCCTCATCCAGGCCCTCGTGCTGTCGACGCTGGTGCTGCCCGGGGTGGTGACGTTCCTCGGCGGATCGAGCCCCGGGCTCAGGC
The DNA here is from genome assembly GCA_030777125.1 of Actinomycetota bacterium. Lineage (GTDB taxonomy): Bacteria > Actinomycetota > Acidimicrobiia > Acidimicrobiales > AC-14 > JALYGL01. The sequence goes on along the minus strand of JALYGL010000004.1, from coordinate 2,491 downwards.
TGCTCCTCGGCGCCCTGTTCTTCGCCGGTGCCGGCTTCGGGGGCCATTGCCTGGGCCGGCTGGTCGGCGCCCGGTTCCGGACGGAGCTGCCGCTCGGCTCCTACCTGCGGTCCGACCGGGTGGCCGGCGCGGTCACGGCCCCGATCGCGGTGGTCGTGGCCCTCTGGCTGCTGGTGCTCCCCTTCCTGTCCGGCGCCAGCGGGTTCCCGGCCCGACTGGCCCGGCACTCGGCCATCGCCCGAGGCATCGACGGGCTGCTGCCGGAGGCCCCGGACACGTCGCAGGCGCTCAGCCGCCTGGCCGGCCCGGCGGCCAGCCCCCAGGTCTTCGGCGGACTGGTGCCGTCCCTGGACACCGGTCCGCCGCCGACGGACGCCGGCCTGTCGCCTGAGGTCGTCGCCCGCGTCTCGGCCAGCACGGTCAAGGTCGAGGCGGTGGCCTGCCGGAACGAGCGGGACGGGAGCGGGTTCACGGCCGGCCCGGACCTGGTCGTGACCAACGCCCACGTCGTCGCCGGCCAGAGCCGGCCGACGGTCGTGCGCCACGACGGGGCCCGGCTCCCCGCCGTCGTAGCCCTGTTCGACCCCCGCCGCGACCTGGCCCTGCTCCGTGTCCCCGACCTGGGGCGGCCGCCGCTGCCCATCGCCACCGGCGAGGTAGGGGCCACGGCCGCCGTCTTCGGCCACCCCGACGGGCAGGCCGACGTGCGGGTGGCCCCGGCGGCGATCCGCCAGCAGCTCAACGCCCTGGGCCGCGACCTCTACGCCCTGAACGTCACCCGCCGCAACGTGTTCGTCCTCGCCGCCCACCTGCACCCCGGCGACTCCGGGGCCGGCGTGGTGAACGAGGACGGCGAAGTGGTCGGCGTGGCCTTCGCCATCGCGCCGGACAACGACGACACCGCCTACGCCCTGAGCACCGAGGAGCTGCGAGCGGTGCTCCAGCAGGGCGCGGCAGGACAGGCCGACGTCGGGCCGTGCTTATGACGGCGGGCCCTGCTTATGACGGCGGGCGCCCGGGTCCTTCGGACCTCGCCCGCCGTTGGGCGACGGGGGCCCCTGCCCCGTCGCAACACCAGCCGGAACTCCTGCAACACCCTCCGGTGGCCGTAGGCCTAACCTCGGTGTCATGACTGAACCGGTGGTGAAGTCCGACGAGGAGTGGCGGGCGGAGTTGACGCCGGCGCAGTACCAGGTCCTGCGCCAGAAGGGGACGGAGCCGGCGTTCACGGGCAGGTACGTCCATTCCAAGGACGACGGCATGTTCCGGTGCGCGGCCTGTGGGGCGGCGCTGTTCAGCTCGTCGGCCAAGTTCGACTCCGGCACCGGCTGGCCCAGCTTCACCGAGCCGGCGGTGGCCGACGCGGTGGAGCTCGTGCCCGACAACAGCCACGGCATGCGCCGCACCGAGGTGGTCTGCCGCCGCTGCGGCGGGCACCTCGGTCACGTCTTCCCGGACGGGCCCGGGCCCACCGGCCAGCGCTACTGCATCAACTCCCTGTCGCTGGAGCTCGACCCGGAGGCCGCCCCGGGCACCTAGGCGGACCTGCTGCTGCGTCAGGGTACGGCTGACGTCGAGACTCGGAACTTCGCCGTAAGCGGCCGGGCAACAGCCGTGCTCACCGCCAGGTGGCTAGTCGACCTCGATGAAGATGCACTCGCCGGGGCACTCCTCGGCGGACTCGATGGTGCCGTCCTCCTGGCCCGGAGGCACCACGGCCAGGCCCTCGACCCCGCCCGGGTCGCTGTAGACCTTGCTGCCCTCCTTGACGTAGGCCAGCCCGTCGTCGAGCAGCGTGAACACGTCCGGAGCGATCTCCTCGCAGAGACCGTCGCCCGTGCAGAGATCTTGGTCGATCCAGACCTTCATAGCCATGTCGTCATCATCCTCGCCTCGGAGAGCTGCTGTCAATTTACCCGAGAATGGCCAGGAAAACCGCCGGAACCGGATACCCTGCTAGGAAACCGACCGGGTGTAAGTTGGCCCGGGCACCCGATAGGGCACGCTGAGGAGGTGGTTCCCGCGTCCAGCTCCGAGTACGAGAGGCGATTGACAGCGTACGAGCAGCAGGTCGACGGCCTCCTGGAGCAGGTCAAGTCGCTCGAGGAGGAGGTCATCCAGCTCCGGCGCCGGCTGCACGACGCCCCCAAGCGGGTGCGGACCCTTGAGGAGCGGCTGCTGGAGACCAAGGGTCAGCTGGCCCAGGCCGTCTCCCAGAACGAGAAGCTGTCGTACACCCTGCGGGAGTCGCGGGAGCACATCGCCGAGCTCCGCCGCGAGGTCGAGAAGCTGACCCAGCCGCCGTCGGCCTACGGCACGTTCCTGGCCCGCAACGACGACGGTACGGTCGACGTCTTCTCCGCCGGCCGCAAGATGCGCGTGGCCCTGCACCCCGAGCTCGACGACGTCGAGCTGGTCCGGGGCCAGGAAGTCGTCCTCAACGAGTCGCTGAACGTGGTGCTGGCCCGAGGGGCCGAGGTCTCGGGCGAGG
>JALYGL010000003.1 GCA_030777125.1 Actinomycetota bacterium | reverse complement strand
TCTCCCTCCAGTCGGGAGCGAGCTCTCCGGGGTCGGCGCGGCCGGGGCCGGCGTGGCCTGGTGCCACGACCGAGGCTGCTACGGCGGCTGTTCGGGCAGGGCGAGCTGCGGTCGGTGTCGGAGCTGGGATGTGGTGGCCACGGAGACGGCGCTGCTGAGCGGCCCGTCGGAGCGCTCGTCCCCCGCGCCGTTCGGCTGTCGGCGGCCCGAGCGGCGGAGCGGCCGACGGCCCTCGAGGCCCTCACCTCGGCGCCCGCCTGGAGCGCCACCGGCTAACCCGGCGGTTCGAACGACAGGATGGTCTCCACCAGGGTGCGGACGCCGAACCCGGTGCCGCCCTTCTGCACGTAGCCCTCGTCGTCGTCGCTCCTGGCCGGCCCGGCGATGTCGAGATGCGCCCACGGCACGTCACCGACGAACTCCTTCAGGAACAGTCCGGCGGTGAGGGCGCCGGCGTAGCGGCCGCTGCTGATGTTCTTGACGTCGGCCACGTCGGAGTCGATCAGGCGGCGGTAGTCGTCGGGGAGCGGCAACGGCCACACCGCCTCACCCGCCCGGTCCGCCGCCTGCCGGACCTGCTCCACCCAGCCGTCGTGGTTGCCCATGAGCCCGGCGACCTTGCGGCCCAGCGCCACCACGCACGCTCCGGTCAGGGTGGCCAGGTCGACGATGGCGTCGACCCCCGCCTCCACCGCCAGCGACAGGCCGTCGGCCAGCACCAGCCGGCCCTCGGCGTCGGTGTTCAGCACCTCGACCGTCTTGCCGTTGCGGATCTTGAGGACGTCTCCCGGCTTGACGGCCCCGCCGCCAGGCATGTTCTCGGTGGCCGGGACGAAGGCGATCACCTTGACCGGCGGGGCCAGGGCGGCGATCACCGACATGGCGCCGAGCACGGCGGCGGCCCCCGACTTGTCGGTCTTCATGGTCTCCATCCCCTCCGCCGGCTTGATCGACAGGCCGCCCGAGTCGAACGTGATCCCCTTGCCGACGATGGCCAGGCTGCCCACCGCGTCGGGGGGCTCGTAGACCAGCTCGATGAGCCGCGGCGGCTCGTCCGACCCCAGCGACACGCCCAGCAGCCCCCCGAGCCCCTCGGCCGCGATGGCCACCTCGTCGAGCACGGTCAGCGCCAGGCCGCCCTCGTCGGCGATGCCCGCCGCCACCTCGGCCAGCCGGGTGGGCGTCATGGCCGCGGCCGGTTCGTTGACCAGGTCGCGGGCGAAGGCGACCGCCTTCGCGATCCGTGCTCCCCGATCGAGTCCGAGCTGGGCCCCGTCGTCGGCGCCCACGACCGACACCGACTCCAGCCGGCAGGCCTTGGGATCGGCCTTGTACCGCGTGAACCGGTAGGCGGCCATGGCGGCCCCTTCGGCGACGGCCCGGGCGGCGACGTAGGCCGAGAGGCCGGCGGGCACGGCGGCCAGCAGGGTCGTGGCCGCAGAGGTGTCCCGCCAAGAGCTGCGCACCAGGGCGGCCGCCGCCCGCCGCACCGTCTCGGCCGTGACCCGGTCGGCCTCGCCCATCCCGAGGGCGACCACGGTGGGGCCGTCGCCGGCTCCTCGGACGGCGAGGGCCTCCCCGGGCTTGCCCTCGAAGCCCCGCTCGGTCAGGTAGGCCCGGTCGGGTTCGGGCCCGGCGTCGGGCGGCGACGTGAGGTCGCCGAACACTGGCACTCCGACGACCTGTACGTCGGCGGGGATGGTGTCGGCGAGGGTGAAGGTGAGGGAGATGTCATGCCTCCTTGCGACGGGCGGGAAGGGAGTGGCCCTCCTGCCAGCGGGCGAGCGTCCAGAGCAGGTCGGACAGTCGGTTGAGGTAGGGAACGACGTTGGACCCGGGAGCGGCGGCGGCCAGGGCCCGCCGCTCGGCTCGGCGGACCACGGTGCGGGCCAGGTCGAGCAACGCCGCCGTCGTGGTCTGGCCGGGGACGACGAACTCGGTGGGCGGGTCGAACCGCCCGGTGACGTCGTCGATCACCGGCTCCAGCGCGGCCACCATGTCGGCGGTGACCAGGGTCCGGCCGCCGACCAGCTTCGGGCGGTTGCCGGGCGCGGTGGAGAGCTCGGCCATGAGCACCCACAGGTCGCGCTCGATGCCCACGAGGAGCCGCTCGAGCTCCGATCCCGGCTCGGCGTGGGCCCGGACCAGTCCGAGGGCGGCCTGGGCCTCGTCGACGTCGCCCACCGCCTCGGGGATGGGATCGTCCTTGGGGACCCGCCCCCCGTAGAGCAGACCGGTCGTGCCGTCGTCGCCCTGGCGGGTGTAGATCCTCAATGCTCGCTCTCCCGGCGGGGCCCCAACCCCGCCTCCTCGCCGAAGGTGGGGCCCCTGCCCCACCCGGCGCCGTGCTCGCTCTCCCGGCGGGGCCCCAACCCCGCCTCCTCGCCGAAGGTGGGCCCGGCGCCGTGCTGGGACACCAGCCTATCGGCGAGGTGCTCCAGCCCGGCCGCCCGGCTGGCCTTGACCAGCACCGCATCACCCTCGCCCACCGGCCCCAGGGCGGCCAGCGCGCCGTCGACGTCGTCGACCGGTTCGCCGCCGTAGTCGGGCGCGGCCACGGCGATGACGCGTATGCCGAGCTCGACGGCCAGGGCGCCCATTCGCCGGTGCTCCTCGGCGGCATCCGGGCCCAGCTCGGCCATGACGCCGAGGACGGCGGTGCGCCGTGGGACGTCGAGCCGGGCCAGCGACCGTAGAGCGGCGGCGGTGGAGACGGGGTTGGCGTTGTACGAGTCGTTGAGGACCAGCGCCCCGGCCGGCGACCGGGACAGCTCCATCCGCCACGGCGACAGCTCCGCCGTGGCCAGGCCCTCGGCCACCTCCTCGGGGACCATCCCGCAGGCCAGGGCGGCCGCCGCCGCGGCCAGCGCGTTGGCCACCTGGTGCTCACCCCGCACGCCCAGGACCACGTCGGCCTCCCCCCAGGGCGACAGGAGCCGGAACCGGCCGCGCAGCTCGGGGTCGAGGCGCACGCCGGCGGCGCGCACGTCGCCCGCGGCCAGGCCGAAGGTGAGCACCATCCCGGGCGCCACCGCGGCCATGGCCGCCACCAGCCCCACCTCGGCGTTGAGGACGGCCACCCCGTCGGCGGGGAGGCTCCGGACCAGCTCGGACTTGGACCGGGCCACTCGCTCCACCGTGCCGAACTGCTCGGTGTGGGCCTTCCCCACGGTGGTGACGACGCCCACCGTGGGCCGGGCGACGGCGCACAGGGCGGCCACGTGACCCTCCCCCCGGGCGCCCATCTCCACCACCACTGCCTCACTGTCGCTCGGAGCGTTCAGCAGGGTGAGCGGGACGCCGAGCTCGTTGTTGAAGGACCGGGCGCTGGCCGCCGTGCGCCACCGGCGGGCCAGAGCGGCGGCCAGCAGGTCCTTGGTCGACGTCTTGCCCACCGATCCGGTGATCCCAACGACGCGGTCGGGGAGGAGGTGGCGGGCGGCGGCGCCGGCGGCCCCCAGGGCGGCGACGGTGTCGTCCACCACGATGGCGGTGCCGCCCCGGGGCGGGGCCGAGGTGAGGTAGGCGGCGGCCCCGGCGGCCAGGGCGTCGGCGATGAAGTCGTGGCCGTCGCGCCGGGCCCGCACGGGGACGAAGAGCCGGCCGCCACCCGCCTCCCGCGAGTCGATGGTCGCGCCGTCGACCTCGACGTCGGGCCCGACCATGGACCCCCGGACGGCGCGCGCTGTCTCGGACGCCTGCAGCTTCATCGGTTCCTACACTTCCAGACGTGCGTCTGGTGATCCTCTTCGGCGGCCGGTCGGCCGAGCACGAGGTCTCGTGCGTGACCGCGGCGTCCGTGCTGGCCGCGGCCGATCCGTCGCGGTACGACGTGGTCCCCGTCGGGATCACGATCGACGGCGACTGGGTCCGGGCCGAGGCCGCCCCCGACGCCCTGGTGGCCGCCGGTCCGGGGGTCGACCCGTCCGAGGTCCTCACCGACGGAACGACCGTGTTCCCGGTGCTGCACGGACCGTTCGGCGAGGACGGCACCGTGCAGGGTCTGCTCGAGCTGGCCGGCGTGCCGTACGTGGGGTCCGGGGTGCTGGGCTCGGCTCTGTGCATGGACAAGGCCATGGCCAAGGGCGTCGCCGCCGGCCTTGGCATCCCCCAGGTCCGCCACGTGGCGCTGCGCGACGTCGACCTCGACTCCGACGACGGGGCCCTGGAGCGGGCCGCCGCAGCTCTCGGGTTCCCCATCTTCGTCAAGCCGGCCAACCTCGGGTCGTCGGTCGGGGTGACGAAGGCCATCGACGCCGGCGAGCTGGCCGAGGCGGTGAAGCTGGCGCTGTCCTACGACGAGTGGGTGGTGCTGGAGGAGGCCGTCCACGCCCGCGAGATCGAGTGTGGGCTGCTCGGCTACGGCCGGTTGCGCGTGTCCCTCCCGGGCGAGGTCCGCCCCAGCCACGACTTCTACGACTACGACGACAAGTACGCCGACGGCGCGGCCGAGCTGCTCGTGCCCGCGCCGCTGCCGGCGGCGGTGGTCGAGGAGGTCCAGCGGATGGCGCTGGCCGCCGGCGCCGCCCTCCGGGTCGACGGCATGGCCCGGGTAGACTTCTTCTACGAGGAGGGCGGTCGGGGCCTGCTCCTCAACGAGGTGAACACCATCCCCGGGTTCACCCCCATCTCCATGTACCCGAAGATGTGGGAGGCGTCCGGCCTGCCGTACCCCCGGCTCATCGACGAACTGGTCGCTGCCGCCCGCCGACGGCACGGCAACCGGGCCACCCGCATCGGACGAACAGGACGCACAGGATGACCGCCGCCAGCGCCTCCCGCGACTATTTGGCAGCGGTGCGCGAGCGGGTCGTGGTCTTCGACGGCGCCACCGGCACCAACCTCCAGGTCCGGGAGCTGACGGCCGACGACTTTGGCGGCCCGGCCTTCGAGGGTTGCAACGAGATCCTGGTCGACACCCGCCCCGACGTCATCGCCGACCTCCACCGTTCGTTCTTCGAAGTGGGGTGCGAGGTGGTGGAGACGAACTCGTTCGGGTCGTCGTCGTTCACCCTGGCCGAGTACGGCATCGCCGACCGGTCCTACGAGCTGAACCTGAAGGCAGCCCGGATCGCCCGGGAGGTGGCCGACGGCTACGGCGGCTGGGTGGCCGGCTCCATCGGCCCCGGCACCAAGTTCCCGTCGTTGGGCCAGGTCCGCTTCGCCGAGCTGCGCGACGCCTACGAGGTCCAGGCACGGGGACTGCTCGACGGCGGCGCCGACCTGCTGCTGGTGGAGACCGTGTTCGATCTGCTCCAGGCCAAGTCCGCCCTCCTCGGCTGCCGGCGGGCCATGGCCGCCACCGGTCGACCGGTCCCCCTCCAGGTCCAGGTGACCATGGAGCTCACCGGCCGCATGCTGCCGGGCACGGAGATCGGCGCCGCCCTCACCGCCCTCGACGCCGTGCGCCCCGACGTCATCGGGCTCAACTGCGCCACCGGCCCGGCCGAGATGCACGAGCACCTGCGCCACCTCTCCCAGCACTGCCGGGTGCCGATCTCGTGCCTGCCCAACGCCGGTCTGCCGTCGGTCGTCGAGGGCAAGATGCACTACGACCTCACGCCCGACCAGCTGGCCGAGTTCCACGCCGGCTTCGTGTCCGAGCTCGGCGTCACTGCCATCGGCGGCTGCTGTGGGACCACGCCCGAGCACCTGCGGGCCGTCATCGAACGCTGCCGCGACCTGACCCCTGCGCCGCGCCACCCGGTGCACGAGCCGGCGGCAGCGTCGATCTACACCGCGGTGCCCTTCCGCCAGGACACGTCGTTCCTGGTCGTCGGCGAGCGGACCAACGCCAACGGGTCAAAGAAGTTCCGCGACGCCATGCTGGCCAGCGACTGGGACACCTGCGTGGCCATGGCCCGCGACCAGGTGAAGGAGGGTGCCCACATCCTCGACGTCTGCGTCGACTACACGGGTGAGGACGGCGTGTCCGACATGGACGAGATCGCCCGCCGCTTCATCACCGCAGCCAGCCTCCCGCTGATGCTCGACTCCACCGAGCCCCCGGTGATCGAGGCCGGCCTGCAGTGGATCGGCGGCAAGGCCGTCCTCAACTCGGTGAACCTGGAGGACGGCGACGCTCCCGGCACCCGGCTCGACCGGTTCCTCTCCATGGCCCGCGAGTACGGCGCCGCGGTGGTGTGCACGTGCATCGACCAGGAGGGCCAGGCCCGCACCCGCGATTGGAAGCTGCGGGCGGCCCGCGCCATTCACGATCTGGCCGTCGGCCGCTACGGGCTGGAGCCCTCCGACCTGCTGTTCGACGCCCTGGCCCTGCCCCTGTCGACGGGCATGGAGGAGAGCCGGCGTGACGGGATCGAGACCATCGAGGGCATCCGCCTGATCAAGGAGCAGCTCCCCGGGGTCCACACCATCCTGGGGCTCTCCAACGTGTCGTTCGGCCTGGCCCCGGCCGCCCGCCACGTCCTCAACTCGGTGTTCCTGAACGAGTGCGTGGAGGCCGGGCTCGACGCCGCCATCGTCCACGCGGCCCGGATCATGCCCCTCAACAAGATCCCCGAGCGTCAGCTCGAGGTCTGCGTCGACCTGATCTACGACCGGCGAAGGGACGGCTACGACCCGCTCCAGGAGCTGTTGCAGCTCTTCGAGGGCGTCTCCGCGAGCACCCTGGTCAAGGAGGACCGCAGCGGCTGGCCGGTGGCGCGGCGGTTGGAGCAGCGCATCATCGACGGTGACCGCGACGGTCTGGAGGCCGACCTGGAGGAGGCGCTGGCGACCACACCGGCCCTGGCCATCGTCAACGACACCCTGCTGGCCGGCATGAAGGTGGTGGGCGACCTGTTCGGGTCGGGCCAGATGCAGCTGCCCTTCGTCCTGCAGTCGGCCGAAGTCATGAAGAAGGCCGTCGCCTACCTGGAACCTCACATGGAGAAGAGCTCGCAGGGCGGCAAGGGCAAGGTCGTGCTGGCCACGGTGAAGGGCGACGTCCACGACATCGGCAAGAACCTGGTCGACATCATCCTCACCAACAACGGCTACGAGGTCCACAACATCGGCATCAAGGTGCCGCTGTCCGACATGCTGGCCAAGCTCGACGAGGTCGACGCCGACGTCCTGGGGATGAGCGGTCTGCTCGTCAAGAGCACCCTCATCATGCGGGAGAACCTGGAGGAGCTGAACCGGCGGGGCCTCTCCGAGGTGCCGGTGGTGCTCGGCGGCGCCGCCCTCACCCGCCGCTATGTGGAACGCGACCTGCGGGAGGTCTACGAGGGGCGGGTGTTCTACGGCAAGGACGCCTTCGAAGGCCTCCGCACCGTCGACCGGTTGATGGAGATCAAGCGGTCGGGGGTCGACGACCCGTCGTTCGGCCGTGAGCCCATGGGGCGGGTCGTCAGCTCGTGGGAGGAGAGGGGCGACGCCGCGGCCGACATCCCGGCCCGCTCGCCGGAGGTCGACGACACCAACCCCGTCTTCGCCCCCCCGTTCCTCGGGTCGCGGGTCGTCAAGGGGATCGCCCTCGACGAGATCGCCGCCTACCTGAACGAGACGGCCCTGTTCCGCAACCAGTGGCAGTACCGCCCGCTGAAGGACGGCCAGAAGGTCGAGTCCGACGCCGAGTTCAAGGCCCGGCTGCGCCCGACCCTGCGGGAGGAGCTGGCCAAGACCACGGCCGCCGACCTGCTCGTGCCCCAGGTCGTCTACGGCTACTACCCGGCCAACGGCGACGGCAACGACCTGGTGCTGTGGAAGGACGAGTCGGCCACCGCCGAGTGGCTGCGGTTCTCCTTCCCCCGGGAGCGGGTGCAGCCGTGGCGGTGCATCGCCGACTTCTTCCGGCCGATCTCCTCCGGGGAGGTCGACTACGTCGCCTTCCACATCGTCACCATGGGGCCGCGCATCTCGGAGGCGACGGCCGCCCTGTTCGCCGAGGACCGCTACACCGAGTACCTGCTGCTCCACGGCCTCGGGGTGGAGATGGCCGAGGCCCTGGCCGAGTACTGGCACCGCCGCATCCGCCAGGAGTGGGGGTTCGCCGACGAGGACGGCCGGATCACCGACATCCTCGTCCGCCAGGGTTACCGGGGCGGGCGCTACTCGTGGGGCTACCCGGCGTGCCC
>JALYGL010000002.1 GCA_030777125.1 Actinomycetota bacterium | reverse complement strand
GAGGAACCGTCCGGCCAGGATGAGCCACGGGAGCCGCTCCGGGAACGGGCCCTCGCCCTCCAGGTACTCGCGACAGATCGCCACACCGGCCGCCGCCTCCGCCTCCGTCCACTCCCGGGCGCGGCCGATCGTGGCCAGCAGATCGTCCTTGGAGCCGAACTCGGCGAAGAACACCTTGATCAGCTGCTCGAACTCCAGGACTGGCCCGGAGCCCGGCGTGGGGATCCAGGCGGCCAGGGCGCGGCGGCCCTCGGGGGTGATCGTGTAGACGGTGCGCGGCCGGTTCCCCACCGTCTCGGCGGCGGCCCGGGCCAGGCCGTGGGCGACCAGCTTCTTGGGCTCCTCGTAAAGCTTGCTCCGCGCCCGGGGCCAGAAGTCGCCCAGGGCCCGTTCCATCTGCTGGGCCAGCTCGTAGGTGGTCCACGGCCGGATGGCCAGCAGGCCGAGGATGGCGTACGACGTGGTGGTCAGCTCGCCGGCCATTGACTTACTCCCTTTGGGACCATACCGTACTCGCAACGGGACATAGAGCGAAGGAGCCGGCATGTCGACGATCGCCAACGTGGAGATGGCCCGGGCCTGGGACGGCGACGAGGGCGACCGCTGGACAGAGCACGCCGAGCGCTACGAGGCCACGGGGCGCCGGGTGTGGCAGCGGTTCCTCGATGCCCGGCCGGTGTCGGCGGCCGACGCCGTCCTCGACATCGGCTGTGGCACGGGCGAGTCGACCCTCGACGCGGCGCGCATCGCCCGCCACGGCACGGTCTTGGGCGTGGACCTGTCGGCGCGGATGCTGGCGCGAGCCCGCCAGCGGGCGGAGGCCGAGGGCCTGACCCACGTGCGCTTCGAGCAGGCCGACGCCCAGGTGCACCCGTTCGAGACGCACGCATTCGACGTGGCCATCAGCAGCTTCGGGGCCATGTTCTTCGTCGACCCCGTGGCCGCCTTCGCCAACATCGCTCGTGCCCTCCGACCCGGCGGCCGGCTGGCGGTGCTCACGTGGCGGGAGCTGGCCAGGAACGAGTGGCTGACGGCCCTCCGAGAGGCGCTGGCCGTGGGCCGACAACTGCCCGAGCCGCCCCCCGGCGCCCCCGGTCCCTTCGCGCTGGCCGATCCTGATCGCGTCCGAGCCGTCCTGGGCGCTGCCGGGTTCGACGAGGTCGCGTTCCAGGCCGTCGACGAGCCGATCGAGCTGGGCGCCGATGCGGACGACGCCTTCAGCTTCGTTCGCACGATGGGCATCGTGCACGGGCTGACCCAGGACCTCGACGACGCCACCAGGGCCAGGGCGCTGGACGACGTGCACGCCATGCTGGCCGCCCACCAGCGCGAGGAAGGGGTCCTTCTGGGGACGTCGGTCTGGCTGATCACCGCCCGGCGGCCATGAGCCGCCCACGCCCTGTGGCCCTCAGCGGGCCTCCGGCGGCCGCTGCCACCCGGCGTCGCTGATCCCCCTCGGCTCGAAGAACAGGCAGTCCTCCGGGCAGGCGAACGGCATGGTGAGGGCCGCGTCCAGGCGGCAGCGCTGGGCGGTGTCGCCGGTGGGGAGGGAACGACTCGAGTAGTGACGGCAGTCGTCCCGTATCACCACGCCCGCCATTGTCGCAGATAGGGTCGCTGGCGGATATGGAGCGGCTGGTCGTGATCGGGGGCGACGCCGCCGGGATGGCGGCCGCCTCCAACGCCCGCCGCCGGCGCCCGGCCGCCGACCTCGAGATCGTCGCCCTGGAGAAGGGCCGGTGGACCAGCTACTCCGCCTGCGGGATCCCCTACGTGCTCGGCGGTGACGTCGACGGCATGGAGACGCTGGTGGTGCGGTCGCCGCAGGAGTTCCGGGATCGGTACGACATCGACGCCCGTACGCAGTCCGAGGTCACCGCCATCGACCTCGAGGCGGGCGTGGTGGAGGTCCGCGACGACGCCGCCGGCCGGACCTACCGCCTCGGGTTCGACCACCTCATGGTGGCTACCGGAGCCGTGCCCAGGCGGCCGGCGCTGCCTGGGATCGACTCGACCGGCGTCCACGGCGTCCAGACCCTGGAGGACGGGTACGCCCTGCTGCAGCGGGCCGACGCAGGTGACGTCCGCAATGTGGTCGTCGTGGGCGGCGGCTACATCGGTCTGGAGGTGGCCGAGGCCTTCCTGAAACGGGGGTGCCACACGACAGTGGTGGAGCAGGCGCCCGAGGTCATGCGGAGCCTCGACCCCGACATGGGCGCACGTGTCAGCGCCGCCATGCGGGCGGCCGGCATCACCGTCCGCTGCGGCGAGGCGGTGACCGGGTTCGAGCCCGGGCGGGTGATCACCTCCGCCGGCCCCATCGCTGGCGACGTGGTCGTCCTGGGGCTCGGTGTGGTGCCGAACAGCGGGTTGGCGGCCCACGCCGGGATCGGCCTGGGCGCGGCCGGGGCGGTGGCCGTCGACGACCATCAACGCACCGACCGGCCCGGGGTGTGGGCGGCGGGCGACTGTTGCGAGTCGCTCCACCTGGTCTCCGGGCGCAGGACCCATGTGGCCCTGGGCACGGTGGCCAACAAGCAGGGCCGCGTGGCGGGGATCAACCTGGGCGGCGGCGACGCCGCCTTCCCGGGCGTGCTCGGTACCGCGGTGACCCGGCTGTGCCGGGCCGAGATCGCCCGCACCGGGTTGAACTCCCGCCAGGCGGCCGACGCCGGGTTCACCGCCGAGACGGCCACCGTGGAGAGCACCACCCGGGCCGGGTACTTTCCGGGTGCCGAACCGCTGACCGTCAAGGTGGTGGTCGAGCGAGGGACCGCCCGCCTGCTGGGCGCCCAGATCGTCGGGGGGGACGGGGCGGCCGGGCGCATCGACGTGTTCGCCGCCGCCCTGGCCGCGGAGACGACCGTCGACGAGCTCCTGAACCTCGACCTCTCCTATGCGCCGCCGTTCGGCCCGGTGTGGGACCCGGTCCTGATCGCCGCCCGCCAGGCGTGGGCCGAGGTCGAGCGAGTATGACGGCGTCGCCGCACGACCTGCTCCGCTGGAGCGAGGCCCTGGCCGGCATCGCCCGCACCGGCCTGGGGTTCACGGGCAACCTCTACGAGCGGGAGCGCTTCGAGGAGATCCTCCTCGTGGCCGCCGACATCCGGGCCGCCGCCGGCCTGGAGGGCGAGCCCGAGGTGGTGGTGCAGGAGTGGCTGCGGCAGGTGGGGGAGGGCGTGCCCGGCTACGTCACGCCCAAGGTGGCGGTCGGGGCCGTGGTCGGCAACGAAGAGGGCCACATCCTGCTCGTGCAGCGGGCCGACTCCGGAGTGTGGCTGTACCCGACGGGATGGGCCGACGTCGGGTACTCGGCCTCCGAGGTGGCGGTGAAGGAGGTGTTCGAGGAGACGGGCATGCAGGTCGAGCCGGTCCGCCTCATCGCCGTGCTCGACGGCCTCCGCCTCGGGTTCACCCACATCCCCCTGTACTCGGTCGTCTTCCACTGCCGGGTCGTGGGTGGCCAGCTACGCCACCACCCGTTGGAGTGCCGCGACGTGGGTTGGTTCCCGGAGGACGAACTGCCCGTTCCCCTGGCCGGGTCGGAGCGCTGGCGGGTACCTGCCTTCGCCGCAATTCGAGGCGAGCCGGTGGAGGTGGTCTTCGACCCGCCCCGCGTCCCACCGTGGCGCCCGACCACTCCCGACGGGGGCAGCCCCGGGGACGAGGAACTACCGTCGCGGTGATGTTCCGGCTCCGCCGCAAGAAGCGGTCGTACGACCCGGTGGCCGTGGTGCAGCGGTTCGTCGACGCCGCCAACCGCCACGACGCCCAGGGCGTGGCCGACTGCCTCCACCCGGACTTCGACAGCGCCCAGCCCATCTACCCGAGCCGCAACTTCCGCGGCTCCGACCAGGTCCGGCGCAACTGGCAGGCCATCTTCCAGAGCGAGCCCGGGTTCCGCCTGACCCTGCTGCGGTCGGCGTCGGCCGGCGACACCGTGTGGGTCGAGCTGCACGGGGCGGGCAAGGAGGTCGAGGTGGCCGGCGTGTTCATCATGGGCGTGGAGAACAACCTGGTCCGGTGGGCCCGCGTCTACAGCGCGGTGGTCGACCAGGAGGTCCAGGGCCCGGCGGAGACCGCGGAGCCACCGCCGGCCGCGGTGGCCGCCGACGACGGTGTGTACAACGCCCAGGTGGCGGCCGAGCTGCGCCAGGCGGTCGAGGCCGGTCGACTCCGGGTCGTCGCCGGCGGCGGCGTCCCGGCCGCCGCCGACGCCGCCTTCGGGCCCGAGGTCGAGGAGGACTCGTTGGGCACCGGCGAGGTCCCCGTGGCCGTCGTCGCCGAGGAGGCGGCGGCCCATGAGCTGGTGGCGGAGGAGCTGGTGGCCGAGGAGCTGGCAGCCGAGGACGGGCCGGCCCCCGCTCGGGCGGAGGACGAGGCCGTCGTGGCCGCGGAGAGCCGGGCCGCGACGGAGGCGTCCCTCGACGACCTGCTGGGCCACGCCTCGCCGCCGCCTCCCCCCGGCGACCAACCCGTGATCGAGCTGGTCAGGCCCGAGGTCGATCCGAGGTCGAACCACGACGACGAGGGCGACCCGGACGCCGACGTCGCCGTCCTCGAGCTCAAGCCCGAGCGCCGGTTCGGACGACCGCTGCGGAGGCCGTAGCTCAGCGGAGCTGGGACAGCAGGGCGTCCACGATCGACACCGCACCGCCCGACCGCTCCCACTCCTCGCCGATGCGCTCGTGGTCCGCCACCCCGGCCGCGTCCGGGGCCACGCCGAGGGCGTCGGCGCAGGCCGCGGCCAGCGTGGCCGGCTCCGCCTCCTCCCCATAGGCCGCGAACGCCTCCAGGCCGTCCCACAGACGCTCGAGCGGCGCGGGGGGGTCCTCCCCGGTGGCCAGGGCGTCGGCCACCGTCTCGAACAGCTCGTAGGTGTCGGTCCCCGGTGGGCGGCGGAAGCCGGCGACGGGGTGCAGGCGCCACTCGAGGGTGACGCCGCCCGGGCCGTCGTCGCGCAACCACACCTGCGAGCCGTTCACGTAGGCGTCGAGCGGCGGGCCGAAGCGGCCGTCGAGGGCCAGGACGAGCTCGGGCGTCGCTCGCCACACGCAGGTGGGCACCAGCCGCGACACGGACGCACCCTACGCCTGGGACGATCTGGCCATGGTCTCGCGTCGCCGCCCGATCGCCGTCGCCGCCCTGGTCGTCATGGCCGCCTGCTC
>JALYGL010000001.1 GCA_030777125.1 Actinomycetota bacterium | reverse complement strand
CGTCGCCGTCCACCGCGCTGACCCGCAGCAGCAGGTGGTCGAGGTCGTCGCCCTCCAGGCTCTCCTGCTCCATGAGGGCATGGGCCATGGCGTCGAGCACGCTGCGGTTGGCGGCCAGCACCTCCTTGGCCCGGATCTCGGCCTGGGTGAGCAGGTCCTGGACCTCGGCGTCGATCTCGGAGGCCACCCGCTCGGAGTAGCCCAGGCCGATGTCGCCCTGGTAGCCGTTGGTGAAGGGCTTGACGATGAAGGGGCCGAGGCGCAGTGACATGCCGAAGTCGGCCACCATGCGCCGGGCCAGGGTGGAGGCGTGCTCCAGGTCGGACTGGGCCCCCGAGGAGGCCTCGCCGGTGACCAGCTCCTCGGCCGCCCGGCCCCCCAGCATGGCCGCCAGGCGGTCGCTGAGCTGGCTGCGGGTGACCGACACCTGGTCCCCCTCGGGCACCCACCAGGTGAAGCCCCCGGCGTGGCCCCGGGCCACGATGGACAGCTTGCCCACCCGGTCGGTGCCGGGCAGGGCGGTGGAGGCCACGGCATGGCCGGCCTCGTGGAAGGCGATGCGGTAGCGGTCCTGGGGAGAGAGGATGCGGCTGCGCCGCTCGGGGCCGGCCACCACCCGCTCGATGGCTTCGAACATGTGGCGGGGCTCGATGACGCTCGATCCCCGCCGGGCGGCCAGCAGGGCGCCCTCGTTGACCACGTTGGCCAGATCGGCCCCGCTGAAGCCCACCGTGCGCTTGGCCACCGCGTCCATGTCCACGTCCGGGGCCAGGGGCTTGCCCCGGGAGTGGATCTTCAAGATGGCCGAACGGCCCCGAACGTCGGGGCGCTCGATGCCCACCCGGCGGTCGAAGCGCCCGGGGCGCAGCAGGGCGGTGTCCAAGATGTCGGGGCGGTTGGTGGCGGCCAGCACCACCACCCCTGAGCCCGACTCGAAGCCGTCCATCTCCACCAGCAGCTGGTTGAGGGTGGCCTCGCGCTCGTCCTGGCCGCCCACGGCCATGGTGGATCGGCCCCGGCCCACGGCGTCGAGCTCGTCGATGAACACGATGCAGGGGGCGGCCTGTTTGGCCACGGCGAAGAAGTCGCGGATGCGGGCCGCGCCCACGCCCACGAAGATCTCCACGAAGTTGGAGCCCGAGATGGAGAAGAAGGGGACGTTGGACTCCCCGGCCAGGGCCCGGGCCAGCAGGGTCTTGCCACAGCCCGGAGGCCCGGTGAGCAGGATGCCCTTGGGCACCGCCGCGCCCATGGCCAAGAACTTGTCCGGCGATCCCAGGTAGTCACGGACCTCGGCCAGCTCCTCGATGGCCTCGTCCACCCCGGCCACATCGGCGAAGGTGATCTTGGACTCGCCCGAGGCCATGCGCTTGGCCCGGCTCTTGCCGAAGGCGGTGTAGCCGTCGTTGCCCCCGCCCCTGAAGATCAAGAACAGGATCAACAGCCCGTCGACCACGATGAACGCGGGCAAGAACAGCGACACCGGCTGGATGAGGTTCTTGAGCGGCTGCTGCTTGACCGACAGGGGCACCCCGGCGTCCTCCAGCGCAGAGGTCAGGCGGGCGAAGATGGTCTCGCGGTTGGAAAAGGCCACCCAGTAGCGGCCCCGGTCGTAGGTGCCGGTGATGCGGGAGTCGGTTTCGAGGATGGTGGCCGACTGCACCCGGCCCTGGCGCAGCAGGGTGATGTACTGGTCCAGGCGCAGCTCGGTGCCCGACGTGCGGGGCTGGGACCACCACAGCAACAGGGCGTAGAAGGCGATGAGCACGGGCATGGCCGCGATGGCCAGGATGAGGCCCCGGCGGCGGTTCTTGGCCCGCAGGTCGGCGTCGTCGGCCGGGCTCTCAGGCCCCTCGGTGGTGTCCTTGCGTGCCATGCGACTGGCTCTCCTTGTGCGACGTCAGGGGCGGTAGCGGTCGGCGCAGCTCTTGGGCTCGGGCTGCTGTCCGGGGAAGGCGGCATCGCCGGCGACGACCAACGCCGTGCCGTCGCCCAGCAGGACGGCCGCGGCCTCGCTGCGAGGGCAGTTCATCTTCCCGGCCGAGCGCCAGTCGCGCCGGTCGGGCGTGTACAGCTCACCGGTGTCGAGCGACCGGCGGGTGCCGCGCGACGCTGACTCGCCCCCGGCCACCAGCACCCGGCCGTCGGTCAGGACCGTCGCCGTGTGGCCGGTGCGGGCCTGGGCCAGCGGGCCGACCCCGCTCCACGCGCCTCGGGACGGGTCGAACACCTCGGCCGTGGACAGGGACAGATCACCGTTCGGGCCGCCGGAGCCGCCCATCACCAGTACCGACCGGTCGGCCAGTTTCACCGCCGCGTGGTTGGTGCGGGCCTCGCCCATGTCGTTGGAGCGGAGGAAGGTGTTCACGGCCGGGTCGAACAGCTCGGTGGACGCCAGCGCCGATGACCGGCCCTCCACGGGCGGGCCCTGGCCGCCGACGATCAGCACCCGGCCGTCGTCAAGCAGGGTGGCGGTGTGCTCGAAGCGGGCCGAGCTCATGCCCGCGGAGGTGTTGGTCCACCGCCCCGAGGCCGGGTCGAAGACCTCGGCCGAGGACTCCGGGCGGATGGTCTGGCCGCCGCCCGTACCCTCGGCGCCACCGAGGGAGCTGCCGCCGGCGGCCAGCACCCGCCCGTCGGCGAGCGTCGTCAGCGAGTGGCCCAGGCGGGCCAAGTTCATGGGGGCGGCGCCGGACCAGCGGCCCGTGGCCGGGTCGAAGATCTCGGCCGATGCCAGCAGCGTGCCCTCGGCGATGCCGCCCGCCACCAGGACGCGCCCGTCCGACAGCACGGCCACCGCGTGGCCGCGACGGGCCTGGGCCATGGACCCGGTGGGGCGCCACTGGCCCGGGCCCGGGTCGAACAGTTCGGCGGTGTTGATCGGGATCTGGCCCACGCCCCCACCGGCGGCCAGCACCTTGCCGTCGTCGAGCAGCACCGCGGCGGTGGTGCCCCGGATGGTGGCCAGATCGGGCGTGGGCATCCACGAGCCGACCGGGGGCAGGGCCGCGGGTGCCTCCTCGCCGCCGTCAGACGACCGAAGGGTGAGGAACGCGATGAGCGCGACCAGCACGACCAGGCCGGCGGTCCCGAGGAGCAGCGGCGTTCGCGACGGGCGCAGAGTGGCGAGCGCCTCCTTGGGGACCTCGACGGTCCTGGCATCGGCTTCGCACTTGAGCCCGACCTCGGTGCGCACGGCGCACTTGGGGCAGATGGGCTTGCCGCACTCGACGCACGTCAGGCGGGTGGCTTCGCCGTGGCGCTCGCACTTCAGCGTCTGGGTGGCCACCTCAGGCGTCGCTCGCCGTGCTGGGTGCCCGCATGCGCCCGATGGTAGCGGCTGGCCCTCGTGACCGGACCAGCTTCAGTCGGCCTCCCGCCCGCCCAGTTCGAGGGCGGCTTTGGGTATCCGGATGGCGTACCGCCGGCGGGCCCGACGCAACCGCAGCCCGTCCCAGTGGCCGAACTCGTTCTCCGGGAGCCATTCGTTGGCCCAGCACCCGGGCCACTCCCGCGCCATCGCCCGCAGCTGGGGCGACCCCAGCAGCTGCTGGGCCCCGGCCCGGTCCCGCCACACCGTGAGCATGTAGACGTGACCCGGACGGCTGACCCCGACCACGGCGCGGAGGAGGTCGGGATGGCCCTCCGCCTCCTGACGCAACGTCCGGAGGGCGAGCACGGCCGCGGCCGTCCGCCACGACGACGTGGCGATGTGGACGACGGCCCCCCCGGCGTCGCCGACCTCCGCCCGCCGCCGGCGGGCGTAGACGGAGGTGTCGTAGGTGGCGGCCCCGTCCACGGTGAGCGACGACTTGAGCTTCGGCAGGTACTCGAGCACCTGGCCCAGTTCGGACGATTCGCCGTTGCCGCCCCACGCCGGCCGGTACTCGGGGTCGGGCTGGGCCATGGACAGGTTCTTCCACCGGCCGATCTCCATCGGGCCCGGGTGCCAGCGCATCAGCCAGAACGACTCCAGCCACTTGCTGAACAGCCACATGATCTCGTCGTGGGCGCCCGAGCGCATGAACTCCTGCATGTCGTGGCGGCTCTTCCACACCGTGATGGTCCAGAACTCGCGGGGTCCGGCGACGATGCTGGCCCACTGGACGACGTCGCCCGTCCGGGCCAGCTGCCGGCGGATGCGCAGCGAGGCGATCATCATGTGGGGGAAGAACCACGGCCCGCGCAGCCGTGACCGGGTCGTGACCGCGAACAGCTTCTGGGGCGCCTGCGGCTCTGCCACCGCTCTCACTATCGCGCGGGCAGCGGGAACTCCTCGGATCGGTTGGTATCGTCCGCCACCGCGTCGAGGACGCGGGCGTCGAGCACACCGTCGCAGCCCGTGCCGGCCCGGTCGGCCAGCACCGCCGCCGGACGGCCGGGCTCGCCGAACCCGTCCATCACGAGCGCGGCGGCGCTGACGTCGTGGCCCTCGGTGTAGCCGTTCACCACGGCCACGCACGGGATCCCGGCACCGACGGCCGACTCGACGCCCTCGCCGGAGTCCTCCACCGCGATCACGCCGTGACGGCCGCCGAGTCGCTCGCACGCCACCACGTACGCCTCCGGGTCGGGCTTGCGGTTGTCCACCTCGTCGCCCGTGACGATCACGTCGAAGGTGACACCGGGGAGGAGGCGCTGGAGCAGGCGCTCGACCCAGTCACGGCTTCCGGTGGTGGCCACGGCGAGGGTGCAGCCGCGATCGCCGAGCTCGTCGAGCAGGCGATGGACGCCCGGCCGGACCTCGACCACCCCGTCGTCGACCAGCGTCTTCATTATCGCCGTCTTGCGCCGGTGGAGCTCGGCGGCCAGGCGGTCGCGCTCTGGCTCGTCGACGCCCTGGTCGGCCAGGTACCGGGCCAGCCGGCGCTTGCCTCCGGTCACGTGGAGCAGCTCGCCGTAGGTGTCCTCGTCCCACCTGTAGGGCAGGTCGAGCTCCTCGAACGCCCGGTTGAACGCCACCCGGTGACCGTGACGCTCGGTGTCGGCGAGCGTGCCGTCCACGTCGAAGATGACGGCCCGTACAGCCCCGCTCAAAACCCGGGAGGAGGAGGGCTGCCGCCGCCGAGGAGCATGTCGTCGGGGCCGCCGACGGCGGCCTGGCGCAGCGCGGCGAAGGCCTCGTCGATGTCGGCGCCCCACAGGTCCCATGTGGAGCCCCGCAGCCCCACCATCTGCACCCCGACGGCGATGCCCAATGGGCTCTCCTCGTCGAGGAGGGTGAGGCCGTCGGCCGTCAGCACGGCCTCGACCTGGCCACGGACCTCGGCCACCTTCTCGCTGAGGTCGACCCGCAGCAGCGCGGCGGTGGGGCTCAGCCGCAGCGCCAGTGGGATGTCGCGGTCGGCCATCAACACGGGGCCCTCGACGTGCAAGCGGGCCGAGTGCGGCGGGATGTCACCGCTGAGGAAGGCGCGGACCACCGCCGGGTCGTCGCCCTCCGGGCCCCGCGGCTCGACGTAAGGCGGCAGCGGCCAGTCGGTCACTGGTCGCCGGTGCTGCAGCGTCGCCGGAACGGCGTGGGGGGGGGGGGGGGGGG